>JABDDZ010000021.1:23298-24650 GCA_013287335.1 Chlamydiota bacterium
GTTTGCCTTCAATGGAGCGCTCACAATTGGCACTCTCGATGGGGCAAATATTGAAATCAGGGAGAGGGTTGGAAAAGAGAACTTTTTTCTCTTTGGCATGACAGTTTCAGAAATTATGGAGTGCCAATCTAAAGGATATCACCCCTATGAATATTACAATTCAAACAGCGCACTTAAAGAATCGATTGATAGCATCTCTTCTGGCACCTTTTCAAAAGGGAATACACAGCTTTTCAAACCTCTTATTGACTCCCTCCTCTCAAGGGATCCTTTTATGGTGTTGGCAGATTACCAATCTTATATCTATGCCCAAGAAAAAGTTTCACAAACTTTCCAAAATCCGCAACAATGGGTCCGCATGGCAATTTTAAATATCGCCCGGATGGGGAGCTTTTCTTCTGACCGTGCTGTTAAAGAGTATTGTGAGAAGATTTGGCATAGGGAGAGAGTATGCATACAAGAAAAATAGGCCAATTGGAGGTCTCCGCGCTTGGACTCGGATGCATGGGGATGTCGGAATTTTATGGCGAGGCAGACCACCAGGAGTCTATTCAGATCATTCAGCGCGCTTTTGAGTTGGGCATCACTTTTTTCGATACAGCCGATACGTATGGATTGGGGGAGAATGAGAAGCTCGTTGGTGAAGCTATTAAAGGGTTTAGAGATAAGGTCATTATTGCATCAAAGTTTGGAATCGTCCGTAACAAAGACAATCCCCAGTTTAGAGAGATCAATGGAAAGCCTGAGTATGTAAGGCAGTGTTGCGAGAGCAGCTTAAAACGGTTGGGAGTCGATAAGATCGATTTATACTATCAGCATCGCTACGATCCCAATACGCCCATTGAAGAAACAGTGGACGCCATGGCGCAGCTTGTAAAGGAGGGAAAGGTCCGTTATCTTGGACTCTCTGAATCTGAGCCAAATGCTGAGATCATTCGTAGGGCCCATGCTGTTTATCCCATCACTGCTCTTCAAGTGGAATACTCTCTTTGGACCCGCGCCCCGGAAGAGGAAATTTTCGATCTCTGCAAAGAGCTTAATATTGGTTTTGTTGCCTATAGTCCCATTGGAAGAGGGTTTTTGAGTGGCAAGATCCAATCCCTTGAAGATCTTACCCCTGATGATTTTCGCAGATCCCTACCCCGTTTTCAGGAGGAAAATTTTGAATATAACCTTAAGATTGTTAAAATTGTTCAGGAGATGGCCAAGCGTAAGGGCTGCACCCCAGCTCAGCTTGCTCTCTCCTGGGTATTGCACCAATCAACTCATATCGTTCCAATCTTTGGAACGACGCGAAAATCATCAGGGGTAAGATCTTCAAGGGATTGGATCTTGCCACTCAAAAACCCTCT
>JABDDZ010000022.1 GCA_013287335.1 Chlamydiota bacterium
AAGAGGGCCATACAAGAAGGGTCGCTTTGCAAAAGAGGCTATTTTTCTCCTCTTCGGAGATAAATCCCTTGCAAATGACATCTCTTTCCAATGCATGCTTTTTTATAAGTTCAAAAGGAATTTTATGCTCTCTTGTCTCACCTCCAACAAGTATGAGTTTATAGTCAAATCCGGCCGCTTTTACTAAAGCAAAAGCCTCAATAATGCCCTGTAGATTTTTTCTGGGCTCAAATGACCCGACATATAAAAAGTAGGGCTCTTTTTCCAAGCTAATGGGACGCTCTCTTGGTAAAAGGGCGGGGTAGATAATATGGATTTTTTCCTCAGGAAGATGGAAATACTCTATGAGATCTCTTTTTGTAGTAACGCTTATGGTGACAATGGCAGCTGCGTCTTTTAAATATCTGGGCAATAGATATTTCATCATCAAGTAGGTCTTTTTGGGAAAGAAATTTGGGTGGCGAAGGGCAATTACATCGTGGACATTGATGAGAAAAGGGATTTTGGGTTTTTTTAAATAGAGAGTTCTTGGGCTTGTGAAATGAAATAGATCCACCTTATTGAAGCATCGATAGCGGAAAAGAGCAGCTAGACTATTGTAGAGGGGAATAGGAAGAGGCTTTCTAAAATAGAAGTGTTCAAGAGAATCTAATTGAGGATGAGTCGACTGTTTTGTATGAAAGCAGACCACCCTCTCTTTTTGCGCTATTAACCCCTCAAGAAGAGTTAAGGTATAATATCCAACCCCTGTTAGCTCCCGCGTTAAAGACTCTGTTTCAATTCCAATTCTCATAGCTTTTCCATGTTGAAAGGAAAATTGTATCAGATAGAGGGAGGGGTTTTAAGAAAATTATGAAAAAATCCCTGCTTTCAGGTAAACCTTGAGAAACTATCTGGTTTAAACATGGCTGTCCGAAAAAAGATCATTACTACCGAGCTCCAAAGAGAAAGTGTATCGCAGCCTCTCGAAATTCAGGGAGAAATACCAAGCTGGCTCCAGGGAACACTCATCCGAAATGGCCCTGTGACTGTTAACATTGATGGGGTAAAAAATAGCCACTGGTTTGATGGGCTTGCGATGCTTCATGCCTTTGCTTTTGGAGAGGAGGGTATTTATTATTCGAACAAATTTTTAAGAAGCGATGCCTATAAGAAAGTCTTTAAAGAGGGCTCTTTAGGCTATGAGGGATTTGCTGTTGATCCCTGCAAGTCTATTTTTAAACGTTTTTTTACCTGGTTTGTCCCCTATGTCCATGAGCCTCTCCATAATGCAAATGTGAATGTTGCAAAACTTGCAGATCAATACGTTGCTCTAACAGAAACTCCTCTCCCTGTTAAATTTAATAAAGAAACTCTCGATACATTGGGAGCTTTTAAATATGACGATGAGTTACCCAAAGAGAAATGCTGGGAGTCGGCTCATCCCCATTTCGATCCGAAGCGCAAAGAGAGCATCAACTATCTTATCCAATATGGAAAGACAAGCAAATACATTCTCTATCGTATTTTAGATCATTCATCCGAAAGAATGATCATTGCAGAAATTCCCGTTCTTGAACCGGCTTACATGCATACTTTTGCTGTGACAGAAAACCACATTATCCTCACTGAGTTCCCCTTTGTTTTGAAGCCGCTCGATCTTCTCTTGCAATCCTTAGCTTTTATTAAGAATTTTACCTGGCATCCTGAAAGAGGAACGCAATTTATTGTTGTGAATCGTAATTCTGGGAAAGTTGTTGGAAAATATAAAACAGATCCCTTTTTTGCCTTCCATCATGTCAATGCTTTTGAAAAGGAGGGTACAATTATAATGGATATCATCCGTTATAATGATCCTCAGATCATTTTGGGAGCTATTTTTAATTCAAATAGCGATCCGCAACAAAACTTGCAGGATTATTACAACTATCCGACTCGTCTCGAAAGATTCCATCTCTCTCTTGAAACCGGCAAGATTACGAATGAGACTCTCTTTGATAAAATGTGCGAATTTCCTCGCATTAATGAAAGAGTAGATGGATGTCACTACCGCTTTGTTTATCTGACGGAAGCTAAAGACGCAGGCGCTGTTGCAAGACCTGCCGGAGATGCAAGTCTCCTCTATAAGGTCGACACCCATACTAAAGAGTATCTTGCCTGGTCGGAGATAGGATGTTACTGCGGGGAGCCGGTATTCATTGCAAATCCTATGGGAAACGAGGAGGATGAGGGGGTCATTTTAGCGGTCGTTTTTGATAGCCGCAGCCACACTTCTTTCTTACTTATTCTCGATGGAAAGAGTTTTAAAGAGATAGGACGCGCAAAAGTTTCGCATTCACTACCGGGCGGATTGCACGGACAATATTTTTTATAAGTATGGATCATTTGCACGATATTTTTCTTATTTGGCTCAAAACGTATGGGAGCTTTGCTCTCTTTGGATTGCTAGCCCTTGGAATTGTCGTCTTGCCAATCCCTGAAGAGGGGTTACTAATTTTTGCCGGGTATTTAATGTTCACAGGCGGACTCTATATAGCTCCAGCTGTCTTGGCAGCTTACGGGGGAGCAATCACCGGGATTACGATGAGTTATTTTGTAGGAAGGTTGGGGCGGAAATTTCTACTAAAAAAATATAATGAGTGGGATGGGCTTCGAGAAAAGATTGATAAATTGCATGACTGGTTTCGCCGATATGGGAAATGGACTCTTTTTTTTGGATATTTTGTTCCGGGAGTGCGCCATTTTACCGGATTGACAGCAGGAATTAGCCGCTTGGAATACCCCGTTTTTGCCCTTTTTGCCTATATTGGAGCCGTTGTTTGGGCATCCCTATTTCTTTCAGTTGGCTATTTTTTCCATCACTATATCTCGACGATTTATAAGCTTGCGCGCAATCATGTTGATACTCTACTGACTATTTTAATACTAGGAGTCCTCTTTTACATTTGGTATAGAATGAAAAACGATCAATAATAATTAACCACAGAGAAAAGGGATTGGGTTTAAATAAGCTGATCGCTAAAAAATTAAATAACAGGATAAGCAGGATAGGCAGGATATAGGTAATGTTTTCTAAAACTAAGACTTGGGGTAACACTATAAAATCTATCCTGCCTATCTTGTTATTTTTTAGATCAATAATTCAAAGATTCCTTAATTCGAGTCTGTTGTTTTTATGATTAATTTTTATTAGGTAGTATGGAGTTTATTTTTGCAGCAGGAGTAGCCTTAATATTTTTGGTCTATTTAGTGTATACGATTCTCTATCCCGAAAAGTTTTAAATGATTATCCATGAGCTGATGCCCATTCTTTTTTTAATTGTGCTTCTTATATTAGTAACTCCCATCCTTGGAAGTTACATGGCAGGGGTCTTTTCGGGAAAACTCCAATTTTTTCCAATTAGATGGGCGGAAGTTTGGATCTACCGTTTATGCGGCATCAAAGAAAATGAAGAGAGCAACTGGAAAGGATATGCCACATCGTTACTCCTCTTTAATTTTGTCGGCTTCCTCTTTCTTTTCCTACTCCAACTCTTCCAGAGCTTCCTTGGCTTAAATCCTGAGGGTTTCGGTAATGTTGAATGGTCTCTAGCCTTAAATACTGCTGTAAGTTTTACAACGAATACAGATTGGCAAGCCTATCCGGGAGAGACAACTCTAAGCTATCTCACGCAGATGGTTGGTTTAACAGTGCAAAATTTCTTTAGCGCAGCAAGCGGTAACGCTGCCCTCCTGGTACTAATCAGAGGCATTACAAGGAAAAATGCTACGACAATTGGTAACTTCTTTGTCGATCTCACTCGCACAATCCTCTATCTGCTCCTACCACTCAGCATAGCTTTTGCCCTTTTCCTTGTCAGCCAGGGGGTGATCCAAAATTTTAAAGAGTATAGGAGTGTGACGACATTAGAAAAAGCGGAGCAGAAAATTCCTATGGGTCCAGTTGCTAGTCAAGTTGCAATTAAACAGCTAGGAACAAATGGAGGGGGTTTTTTTAATGCAAATAGCGCTCATCCCTTCGAAAATCCTACACCCCTTTCAAATTTTCTTCAGCTTTTTGCTATTCTTTGCATTCCGGCAGCGACAGTTTATATGTTTGGATGCTTGACAGGATTTAAAAGTCAGGGAGTTGTGATCTTGGCTGCAATGTTTGGTCTATGGATCATAGGAGTGGGGATTGCTTGGGGTTTTGCTGAGTTGAAGAATCCTATTTTTCCCGTTCAACCCATTTTAGAGGGGCAGGAGGTGCGGATTGGAATGCCGAGCAGCCTTCTTTGGGCAGTCTCAACGACTGCAACAGCAAATGGATCTGTCAATTGCATGCATTCGAGTCTTCCGCCTATTTCGGGGGGAATGGCCCTATTTAATATTATGCTCGGAGAGGTGGTCTTTGGAGGGGTGGGAGTTGGTCTTTGTGGGATGCTCATGTTTGTCTTACTGACCATCTTTCTCTCGGGATTAATGGTGGGAAGAACACCGGAATATCTTGGGAAAAAGATAGAAAAAAGAGAAATGCGCTGGGTCATGCTAGCGATCCTTCTTCCAAGCACCCTGATCCTTGTTGGATCGGGGATCGCTTGCATTTTCCCTCTTGCATTAAAGGGTTTAGGAAATCAAGGTCCTCATGGGCTTTCTGAAATTCTCTACGCCTTTGCATCCTGCTCAGCAAACAATGGAAGCGCTTTTGCAGGCCTTAACGCCAATACTTTTTTTTACAACTTCTCTTTGGCCTTGTGCATGGCAGGTGGAAGGTTCGCTATCCTCATTGCATCGCTTGCAATTGGGGGGACTCTAGTCAAAAAAAATGCGATGGCTCCCTCTTCGGGAACTTTTGCAACAAACACTCCTCTCTTTGCGATTTTGCTTGGGAGTGTCATTCTGATTGTAGGTGGATTGACATTTTTTCCGGCTCTCTCCCTCGGTCCAATTATCGAAAACATCTTAATGTTAAAGGGGAAAACGTTTTAATTTATGAGTGATGAAGACATTCATTTATTTAGGTCTCTCCTGCCGGATGCTTTAAAAGAATCTTTTTTAAAGCTTTCTCCGAGAGTACAGTTTAGAAACCCTGTCATGTTTGTTGCCTATCTCGCTGCTATTCTGATGACGGTGAAAACAATATCTGTAGCTTTTAGTGGAGAGTCCTTCTGGTATGAGTTTCAAATCTCCCTTTGGCTCTGGTTTACGGTTTTATTTGCAAATTTTGCAAGCGCTCTTGCCGAAAGTAGAGGCAAGGCCCAAGCTGCAACTCTTAGAAATCAGGCTGAAATGGTTGCCAAGAAACTCGTCGACGGAAAAGTGAAGATCGTTGGGGCCAAAGAGCTGAAAAGCGGAGATTTAATCCTCTGCGAGGCGGGAGATTTTATCCCGGCAGATGGTGATGTGGTGAAGGGAATTGCCACTGTTGACGAATCGGCAATCACCGGAGAGTCTGCTCCGGTGATTCGAGAAAGCGGGGGAGATAGCAGCGCGGTAACGGCTGGCACAAAAGTCTTAAGCGAGGAAATTACAATAAGCGTGACATCCGAGCCCGGCTCCACCTTTCTAGATAGAATGATTGCTCTTATCGAGGGTGCATCAAGACAAAAGACTCCTAATGAGATTGCTCTTTCCATCGTTTTATCCGCTTTAACAATCATTTTTCTTCTTGTCGTCATTTCGGTGAAGCTTTATAGCGACTACTATGAAAAGAGTGTTGAGAAGAGCCTAAACCCCATTACTCTCACCGCTTTAGTAGCGCTTCTCGTATGCCTAATCCCTACGACAATCAGTGCATTGCTCAATGCGATTGGAATTGCCGGCATGGACCGTCTAGTGAGGCGCAATGTGATAGCAAAGAGCGGACGCGCCATTGAGGCCGCAGGGGATATCGACCTTCTCGTTCTTGATAAAACAGGAACGATCACCCTTGGCAATAGGATGGCTACGGAGTTTATTCCGGGGGATGGTATTACCGAAAAAGAGCTTGCAGAGATCTCTCAGCTAGCCTCTCTTTCCGATGAGACACCTGAGGGACGCTCCATTGTGGTGCTTGCAAAGGAGAAATTTGACTTAAGAGTTCCAATTCCCGAAGAAAAAATCACAAAATTTATTCCCTTCTCCTCTTATACGAGAATGAGCGGCATCGATATTTTAGATGAGGCCGGAAGGGTGGTAAGGTCTATTCGCAAGGGGACAATCGATGCGATTAAGAAATTTATCGAGAGGCAGGGAGGGAACTTTTCTCCTGAGCTCTTAGATAAGATGGAGAGAATTTCGCGAGAAGGGGGCACACCTATTGCAGTTGCGGACAATGGGCGAGTCATTGGGGGCATCTACTTAAAAGATATCATCAAAGGGGGGATTAAGGAGCGTTTTGCAGCTTTGCGGAAGATGGGTATAAGAACTCTTATGATTACAGGTGATAATCCTCTGACTGCGGCTTTCATTGCAGCAGAAGCGGGCGTTGATGATTATATCGCCCAGGCAACACCCGAAATGAAGCTCTCGCGCATTAGAGAGGAGCAGGCTCTTGGCCACCTTGTTGCCATGACAGGAGATGGCACAAATGATGCCCCAGCCCTTGCCCAGGCAGATGTGGGGGTTTCGATGAATACCGGCACACAGCCCTCTCGCGAGGCTGGAAATATGGTTGATTTAAGCAATAATCCCACTCAATTAATAGATATTGTTGAGATTGGAAAACAGCTTTTGATGACACGCGGGGCCCTAACAACATTTAGCATTGCTAACGATGTCGCAAAGTATTTCGCCATTATTCCAGCCATATTTGGCTCTCTTTATGCAACGGAAGCAGGCAAGGGGCCATTAACCATTTTGAATATCATGCGCCTCCACTCTCCCAAAAGCAGCATCTTGAGCGCGGTGATTTTTAATGCCCTCATCATTATTGTTCTTATTCCTCTAGCTCTTAAGGGTGTTGCCTATTGCAGCGCATCTGCTTCCTATCTACTCCGTCGCAATTTGATGATTTATGGGGTAGGGGGAATTATCCTTCCCTTTATTGGAATTAAGTTTATAGATCTAATTATAACATTTTTTTGGCAGACAATTTGAAAAATTTGTTTACTACTATTAGAACTTTCCTGGTATTTCTTATAATAATTGGAGGAGTTTATCCACTCTTTGTGACTCTCTTTGCAAAACTTTTCATGGCTCAAAAAGCAGATGGAAGTCTCCTTTACTTGAATGAGCAACCGGTGGGATCTTCTCTATTAGCTCAAAAATTCACAAATCCGAGCTACTTTTGGCCCCGTCCCTCTGCGGTTGATTATAATCCTCTTCCCTCTGGAGGAAGTAATTTAGGGCCGACAAGCGAGAAGCTAAAAAATCAGGTTTTAGAGAGGATGAAGAATTTTCCCCAAGGAAGTGAGATTCCGCCCGATCTAGTCTATGCATCTGGCAGCGGTCTTGATCCTCATATCAGTTTAGAAGCCGCTTTTTTTCAAGTAGATCGGATCTTAAAAAATCGTAAAAGCGGAAAGCTCGATCGCAATAAACTAATCCATTTGATTACTGCATCTATTGAGAGTAGTTTCTTTTTTGGAAGAGAGTATGTCAATGTTTTGCGTCTTAATTTAGCCCTGGATGAATTAGCACATGAGTAACAACCATCAACCAACACCCGATGAATTATTAAAATTTGCAAACCAGGCAGAGAGCCGGAAGAGAAATGGAAGCCTTAAGATATTTTTTGGAATGTCTGCCGGGGTTGGAAAAACATATGCAATGCTTACAGAGGCAAAGCAGAAATTGAAAGAGGGTTTAAATGTTGCGATTGGAATTGTAAACTCCCATGGGAGAAAAGAGACGGAAGAGCTTCTTATAGGACTCCCGATATTGCCCGAAAAGTGGGTAAACTATAGAGAGATCGCCTTTAAAGAATTTGATCTGGAAAGTGCTTTAGAAAAAAAACCCGATCTTCTAATTGTCGATGAGCTTGCTCATACCAATGTCCCTGGATCTAAGCATGCCAAACGTTGGCAGGATGTGCTTGAACTTCTCGATGCAGGGATTGATGTATATGCAACGCTCAATGTGCAGCATATCGAGAGTCGAAAAGATCTTGTCGAAATGATTTCAGGAATTCAAGTTAGAGAGACTGTCCCCGATCTGATTCTGGAAAAGGCCATAACAGTAGAGCTTATAGATATCACCCCTCAAAAACTTTTGCAGCGGCTCAAAGAGGGAAAAGTTTATGTCGGCGACTTGTCCCGCATTGCGATGGAGAATTTCTTTAAAGAGGAGACCTTGACGGCTCTCCGTGAAATTGCTCTCCGATTTACTGCGGAAAAAGTGGAGCATGATTTCCATGGGATTCTTGCCGGCCGACAAGGATGGTCGACAAGAGAGAAAATTCTTGTGGCAATAAGTCCAAGTCCTCAATCGGATCAGCTTATTCGCATGACCCGCAGGCGGGCATTTGCGCTGGATGCGCCCTGGTGCGCCGTCTACATTGATACAGGCAGGGGCATTAGCGAGGAGGATCAAAAACGATTGGCCAAACATCTTCATCTGGCGCAGGATCTTGGGGGAGAGACAATAACCACTCTTGATACAGATATTGTGGAGGGGCTAACTCGGGTAGCGCATCAAACTAACTCTACTCAGGTTGTCATTGGGAGAGGAAAAAAAAGAGGGCTAAAGCATTTATTTAGCAAAAGCCTTGTAGAGAAACTTGAAGAGCGGACAAAAGAGATGGATCTCGTTATTCTCCGAGTGGCAAGGGAGGTCAATCATCAAAAGGCCCCTCCTCTTGCAAAGGAGCAGAGGTTCTCTTTAATAAAAGATTACCTTATTGCAATAGGCGCACTTGTTTTTTTTACATTTCTTGGATATTTGATCCATCCCATTGTTGGATATAGGGCTTTTGGTTTTATCATTCTCGTAGGGATTTTTCTATTAAGCTTTTTTGTTGGGAAGGGAGCGATAATCTTTGCAGCCATCTGCTTTGCTTTTATCTGGGATATCATATTTATTCCCCCGGAATTTCGACTTAAGAGTTTAAATTTTGAAGATAGCGTGTTCCTCTTCATGTATTTTATAGTCGCTGTCGTGATGGGAGCATTGATCAGCCGTTTAAGAAAACAGGATCGGATCATTGTTCTGCGCGAAGCAAAGATACGCTCTTTATATGAGATTGAAAAAGTGATTGCTAAAAGCCGGAATTATGAATCTCTACGGAAGGATGTCTTACCCCACTTGGAGAAAAACCTTGCTGGTAGTGTAGATCTTTTAATTACTAATGCGGAGATGCAGGCGCTTTCGCATTGCAAGATCTCCCTTCTCTCCAACGAAAAAGAGGAGTCAGTAGCCCTATGGGTGCTCCATCATGGCAAGCCAGCGGGGCGTTTTACAGATACGCTTCCCTCAGCTATTGCAATGTACTCTCCACTCAAGTCTCATGGAGAGACATTTGGAGTCCTTGTCTACTCTCCTAAAAAAGATATCCCTCTGCTTCCAACGGGTCTCGACTTTATACAGAATGTCTGTCAGTTGGTAGGTCCTTGCTTTGAGCGTTTCGTTGTAGAGGAAAAATCCAGAGTCTATAGCTATGCAAAAGAGATTGAAAAGCTCCATAATGCTTTTTTTCACTCCCTCTCCAAGGGTTTCTATCAACCCTTGAACAAGATGTTTCAAATTAAGCAGCAATTAGAAAAAAAATGGAACGTTCCTGAAGCGATTGCCCTTTTAAATGAGCTTGAGCAGACGGGGATATCTCTCAAGTTTATTGTGGATAATATTCTATCGCTCTCGGAATTAGAATCGGGCTTTTTGCGTCTTGATAAAAAACAGCACAATATTAATACATTAGTCGATGCGGCAATTACTGCTATGAACAACTTTGTCAATAGACATACAATCCGCTATTTGCAGCCGGAGAGTCCAATCTTTGCAATTTTTGATTTAAATCTCATTGGACTTGCGCTTAAAAATGTAATCAGGAATGCAATAGAACACTCTCCGCCGGGGACGACTGTGATTATAGAGGCAGAGGTTCTTGATGGGGAGTTGATGGTCTCAGTGACTGATGAGGGGCCGGGGATTGAAGAGGAAATCGTTCCTCTCATCTTTGAAAAATTTTACCGGGCAGAGGATTCAAAATCCAAAGGGATAGGCCTTGGCCTCACAGTTGTTGAGGCTGTCATCCATCTTCATCAAGGGCGCATCTTAGTAAACAATATTGAGAAAGGAGGGACTAAACTCTCCCTTATTCTGCCTATCTAATCCTCATTATCCTGAAACGCGTTTTTTAAACACTTACCAATGAGCTCATCCACGTTATATTTTAGGAGAGATGGAGTTGTTTATAATATTCTTTGAGGCCTTGCTCCATAATAGATTTGATTTGCACATGGGGGCGTTTGTTGACTACAAAATTAAGAGCCTCATCTAGAGTTACTCCGCAGCTTTTCATCAAATAGGCGTATACAACAGCCGAGCTTCTCGATGATCCTTCTACGCAGTGGATGAGAATATTTTCCCCCCGAGTCCTTGCCTGATCAATCAATGCAAAAACAGTTTCTAATTCTTTTTCAATATTTTCCCATGCATCATCATCATCATGTGTATGTATTTGATGTCTTTGAATCTTGAGAGTCTCTAGATCGGGAATAAATTTCGACCAATCATCTTCCGGAACAGTGTCGAGGGCTTTGAAGTCGGTAACGCTAATGATGAGTTTTATATTCAATTCAGAAGACCCTTTGGCCATCTTTGTATACTCTTCTTTAGAGACAATACCTCTTAATTCTTCTAAAGTTTCCACGACAGTATGTTTTGCAAGAAAGGAAGGGTCTGTTGATAAAAAGGCGCGTAAATTTCCCAAATAAACCCCCTCAAAAAGGCAATGAACCGGAGTATAAAGCGATTTGGCAAGTGCATTTTCAGTTTGAGTATATTTAGGAGTTTGCAAGATAGTTTGTTTTAGGCATTGGTTTGCTTTTTGTAGATCAAAATCTTTTTGGGGGGTAATAGATCTTACTATAGGTATTTTAGATTCTCTTGTCATGATTGACAGAACTGCACAAACAGCTAATAAAGCAATTCCAACTCCCTCTCCTGTCAGACAATAAAGCGAGACATAACCGATAAACTGATATAAAAAATAAGTTCCTAAACTACTTCCAATGATAGCAATAAACGCTAGAACCAAAAGCGTTATTTTACAAGAGAGGGGTAGATAAGACTGCTTAATAGGATGACCATCTTGCAATCTTGGAGCAGTATTTTGAGTTGGGTTCATAAGAGCTTCCTTTTTTCCTAAACATTTTACCCTGTTTTCATTAAACTATTATTAAGAAATCAGGGCGTTGCCTTGAGAAAACTTTCCTTTTGTTCAAAAATTCTTAAGTCGAGACAGAGATCACAGAGAGGGATTTTGTATTTACTTTACAAACTACGAACAAAGAACTCTTTCTCTGTGGGCTCTGTGGTCAATTTTTTATTGATATGTCCTAACTGAAGTTGTTACCCATATCCTGACATTCTCAAATCAAGAATTCTTTATTAATCCTTAATAATGTTTCCTTACAATATTGATATACATACAAGGAGAATAGGATGAATAGTAATCGTGTAGGTCAAAGAGTTCCTTTCGAAAATAAAAGTTTAGAGTTTTGCTATCAAAATAAATGGAAGCTGACAATTGGCGGGGTTTGCATCTCTGTCATTATTGGAACGCTTATTGCCTCTCCTGCTATGTTCGCACTTGTTAGTGGGAAATTGCCCGCTCTCCTCGTCTTAAAAGGAACAGTTGCTTATGGAATGGTGGCAATAGGCTCTGGCATGATCGCCTTGCCATTTGTTGCGCTGGGTGTTTATGGAATTGTAAGGGGAGTGATCTACATGCGTACCCCTTACCCTTTACCCCCTGCATGGGATCGCTATTCGTCTTCGTTCAATCCTTGTACAAGAGTCATCCTTCCAAAAAATCCAATTGAAAATCTCAGGGAAAGTAACCTCGAGGAGTATTCACCTCAAGAGATTGTACAGATATTTGAAAAAATTGCTCCCCTGAGTTTTTGTTCGACACATTTATTTGTTTTCAAAGCATCTGAGAGTTTTGTAGTGCATAAAAGTTTGATTGCTCATCAGAAAAAGAGCATTCACATTACAAAAGGAGAATATCTAATTTTTTCTGTTTGGCGAGAGGGTGGGTTAGAGATTACTCAAGGATCTACCCTGGATCATTTAAAACAGCCCCAATTCTCTTCGCACATTGTTGTTACTGATATAGATACATTAAAACGTTTCATAGGTACTGAGAAACAAGAAGAACCTCAAGAAGATCCCCAGCCCCAGCCCCAAATAACTCCTCCCGCTGTTGTTAGTTCTGCGACTCCCGCTATCATACCCGAACCAGCAACTCCTATATCTGCACCAATTGTAAAGGTTCATGTAAAAGACATGGGCGAGTCAAAAGTCCTAAGCGCTCCTCCGATTGAAGATGCTTCCCTAGTATTTTTAAGGGAAAACCTTAAAAAAATTGATCAACCCAAGAGCGTTTCCGAATTGCGTAACCTAACTCGGGAAGAAGAGGACTTTTTAGATGAAGGTGAAATGAGGTCTGCTTGTTTGATGTGGTCAGGAGGCAGGCCGCATAAAAGTGGTAATAGAGTTATAAGAAATCACCACACAGTATTAACGGATTTCCCTGACAAAATTCCAGGGATTCTCTTTAAGTCCCATCAACTTGTGGCTCAGCGTGGTCGTGATGAGCATCTGAAGGCATTAGAAAAATGGGTTACTAGGTCAGATGTTGCAAGAGCATTTTGTACTGATCGTGAACTTCACTTCCTTCATGTGCCCTCCTCCAAGGTGATTCCCTTTGGCGAGAATTCTTCAATTATTATGGAAGAAAAGGTAAAATTTATATCGAAGGGACATGCGCAAGAAGCTCTTTTTCAATGGGCTTGTTATGATGAGGAATTAAGTGATACCATGTTTGGAATGGTTTCACAGCTAATCACATTTGCCTGTCATTTCCACATTGGTATAAGCATCGATTTGACTGAGGAAGGGTACATTAGCCTTTCTGATTTTGATTATGGACTTGTTGATGATGAGTGGGATAAAGAAGCTACTCTCGAAGAAAAAATGTACACTATCTTTAGCCAAATCCCTTGTGGCTGGTTTGGTCAGCTAGAAGGGCTAGTGAAAATAGAGACTAGAGACTTACCACCTAAGGAAATTTCTAAAGTTCTATCAAAAATTAGCAGCCTTAAACAAGAAGCTATTAAAAGAGAAATAGAGATAATTAATCTCCGACCATTCTTCACATCAAAAGGAATACTGCCACGCTCGCCTATCGTGGCAGAAGCTACTACCCCTCTATTGCGTTGCATCAATAAGCGCATTGGAAAAAGTGACTATGTGACCTTAATCATCGGAAGGAAAATAGAGTTTTCTCATGCTTACGTTAAAACCCCAGATTGGCACGAGCCTAAAGAAAAGATAAAAATCATCATAGAGGAATTGCAACAATTGCAGAAACAGGGATTGATTTACAGCTACACAGTGGGGATGGAAGGGAGGTTTTATAATCGAACACCAACCGGCAAGTTTACTGTAATTTGCTAACTACAAAGCAGCAGCTTTTTAATCAACAAAGATAGTAGGAATTATAATGTTATTTTGCCGTTCAAAAAATGTCCTCTTAACTCAATTTTTTTCTTTATAAGTTTGTTCTAATTGCTGCCATATTTCATTCATTGATATCTCGGGACCTTTATTTAATTCATTGAATCGAACAGTAAGGAAACGGATTACGTTTTCCTTTTTCAACACTTTAATTTGAGTACGTGCTCTTTCACTAAATTGTAGGCCTATAGCAGTAGCTACGTTAAGCGGTATAGAAACTTTTAGGGACAAACCTGCTGTTGCTTTACAAGTCAGAAGGGCGAATGTTGACTGCATCGTATCAGTTGCATTTTCAGCTATTTGGGCTGCACCGTGTAATATTCGAGAGACTCTGCCGCCTTCTTGATAGATCTCATTATCCCACTTTTGTAAGTAGCGCTCTATATTACGTTCAAATTGTTGAGTTCTCTCTCCTTCTCTTGCAGTTGTAATTGCTAACCGCGCTTGATTGAGTATCCCGTCATAGGCACCCTCTGCTTGAGCTTTACCCTCCCTTACTTCTTCTATTTCTTTAACTAAACTAATTAAATAAAGTGATTTTGCGTCGTTAATTGCAACTAAATCAACAATTTTTGCTGTTTTATTCGTAACTTTTCGTGCACATCGCGCTACTATTGTACGTGAGTTTTCTTGTAATTCATGCATTCTCACTCGTAGATTACCATAGGCACCTTCTACTTGAGCTTTACTCTCTTTTAGTTCTTGTATTTCTTTAACTAACTCAATATTCTTCCTCATGTGATTGGCTAACACCATCAGAACTGTTTTGTGGGCCTCCTGTTTTGCGTCCTTTTCACTCACTAAATTATTGACTCTTTGCGCTAGTTGATGATTCTCTTGACGTAACTCTATGTTTTCTGCTTTAAAAGATCGACATTGAGTTTCAGAGACAAGGTAAGCTTCTTGTAGTTCACCTTTTTCCTGCTCCAACATCTTTATTCTCGCAAGTAATTCCGTACTTACAACCATAAATTCCTGCATTTTTTCAGCAAGCAGTAATTTAATTTCATGTGGCACTACATTACGAAGATGAGAAACTCTTATTTCTTTATACTCAGCCTCTTGCGGAGCTGTAGGGCTTTCACCAAATTCAAAATTCTGTGTATTCACTCCTACTGGAGGGGGGGATGTATCGAAATGCATTTTTTTACATTAATTTAAGTTTTTGAGTAACAAGAGTATGAGATCTGAATTTTTAGGTCAATGAGTATATGAAAAATAAGTTTATTAAAAAATAGATGGTTATTTTTGAACGGAGCTAAGCCGCAATCGTATCTCAGTGTGCATTTTTAGGAGTGAATTTTTTAATTAAGTTATTGAGTATCTGCTTGATTATAATTATCTAATACTACTAAACTGCCTCTTTTTTCAAAAACTCAACAGGAGAATAAAAATGAATTCAGTATCACTTAACACAAATAATGTCGATGATAGAAATAACCCTAAGAAAAATGATGGGGTCATAATAGTAAGACAAGATGCTCGTACAGTAAGTCTAGGTGCCCCTGCAATGGACAGTATATTATCTATCACAAACTTTGATGATCTCAAAAAAATATTGCAACGATTCGATATACGGACATTAATGACGCCGGAATCACAAGCTGCTCCACTTGCAATGAAAAGATGGACTAAAGTCGCCAATCATCCCCAAATGGAAGGAGTGGGAGATGATAATAAAGGGGAAGGAAAAGGTAATCAAGAAGTGTTGCAGAATAATAATGTGTCACACGGAAAGCCAGAAGGAGAAAAAGACCCTAAAGACCCTCTAGATTTGGCTGACCAATATTTGGATCAATTGGATGCAATTGTTCAAACTATGAATGCGCCGCAGGAAAAACCAAAGGTTGAAGGGGCGAAAGTTGGTGAAGAAGGGGAAGGAAAAGAGAAGCAAGAAGCATTGCAGAATAATAATGAGCCACGCATAGAGCCAAAGGTAAAAGAGACGAAAGTTGGTGAAGAAGGGGAAGGAAAAGGAAAAGAGAAGCAAGAAGCATTGCAGAATAATAATGAGCCACGCGTAGAGCCAGAGGTAAAAGAGACGAAAGTTGGTGAAGAAGGGGAAGGAAAAGGAAAAGAGAAGCAAGAAGCATTGCAGAATAATAATGAGCCACGCGTAGAGCCAAAGGTAGAAAGAGCGAAAATTGGTGAAGAAGGGGAAGGGATTAGTGATGGTGAAGATGTTAGTGATAGTGAAGATGTTAGTGATAGTGAAGATGATGAACGAGTTGGTGAAAGAGACCTAAATTTGACTGACGAAGAGAGAGCAAAAATATGGCAAGAAGGGGAAGGAAAAGACCTAAATTTGAATCCGGAAGACATAGCAAGAATGTGGCAAAAAGAGGAAGGAAAAATAGAAGAGTTCGCTGATCTAGATTTAGAAAAAATGTTTCGACAACTAAAGAAAGACAAGGCAGATCAAGTAATTTTCCAGAAAGATAAAAACAACAGGATATTTGCCCAGCTTGTTCCTAAGAAGAAAGCTGAGAATAAAGTAGATGAAAAAGCTCCTCTAATAAATGACGATGCATATGTAATTGCTAACGATAGAAGGCGTTTAGATTTTAAAGAAGCAATAATCAAAGCAATTGAAGGATATAAACATTTTAAATTAGAGACTATGACTGGTTTAGTAGTTCTGGGCGCGGGTGTGACTGGCATGGGAGCCGGTGTGTATCATGTTGCGGAGGCTGTTAAAAATAGTGCTATCTGGACTGTGAAAGAGACAGCAAAGGTTGGTACACTTGGGGCTTTATCGATCGTGGGTGGCGGGGCTATCACATACATAGGGGGATCAGTAACTTATGATGGATTGAGTTATGCAGGTGTAAGATCCAGACTTACTGAAAGAGCACTGAATATGTATGATGATTTCACTAATACACCAGGAAATAGAACTGCAGCAACCGAAGCTTGTGTGAAGCATGTGATTGAGGTTGAAAAATTATTAGAAAATTGGAAGAGGTATGTTTAATAATATGTAAGCCACCTAAATCATACTGCTCATTCGGACTGTTTGCTTCAGTTCGGTGAGCAGTGATTTTGTTAACTGCCAAGACAGCTCAATAATTACCAAAGGTAATCAATGAGCTCGTTTATTTTTATGGCTAGGGCTTTTAAAAGAGCCTTTTTCTCCTCTTCTTTTAACGGAGATTTCTTAACGTGAAGCATATACAGGGTTAAATGCTCAAGAGTTATAGGTATGCTGTGGCGATGTGTGTAAAGGCTTTTGCAGTGGATGAGTAGAACCTCTTGGGGGGTAAGAAGAATGGACTCTTCTGATCTTATGATAAATTCCTCTAACTTCAGCGCTACTCTTAAGGAAGTTATCAATTGTGCATCTTGTATGAATTCATTCGCTGGAAGAACGCTGGCTAGAGAATGAAAAATGATGGGATGATTATCTAATACTTTGCCAAGTAGATGCAATATCATATGCATAAGATACTCTTGCCTCTTAGCAGCTATTATGGGCATTAGATGCCAGGTCCTATCTTTATCTTTTTGAATATAATGCTGATCTAACATGCAGGATCTCACCATAACCTTATCTGAGAAAAAAGAGGTGGATGCTTCATCCGACGAGAGTTGCTCAATCTCAGCATGGGGCGCAAATAGTGCAATCCATTCTTTTAAAGTTAAAGATTCACTGCGGTTCATTGAGGGGTCAAGGATCCTTTTTTCCCCATTTTCAACTTCAATTGTGAGGGCAACATGATTTTCCCAATTAAAGCTCTTGTAACTCAATTTTCCAAATGCATATATCTTAAAAATTTTATCTGGATTTATCCCTGCATGTATGAGAATTTGGGCTGCTAAATCCGCTCGGTAATAGCATCCATCTTCCACGTGATTCCATGGAATCCTTGAAGTATCGCGGATCAAAAGCAGGAGAGCATCACACTCTTTTTTTGTAGTTAATCCATGAACCGTTTGTCTTTTAAAGGTTTCTAGTAGCTCTTGAGTATAATAAATGCCTTTATGTTCATGTAAATCTTCTAAACCCTTAACTGACTTTATCGTAAAACGAGGAGGCTTATTTTCCCGAAAAGAGCCCAAGGCTGTAAAAAATAGAGCAGAGGGTAACTCTTCCATCTTCATCTTAAAAAAGGAGGAGAGCAAGCTCTGCGTCTCTAAGGTGCTATGAATGCCTCTTAGAGGTCTTGCCCATCTTTTTACCGTGAGATTTAGCCATTTAATAAATTGGAAGACATTTAACTCTTTGATGAGATTGTCTGCTAATAACACTTTAGGACGAAAATGATTACGACGATATGCGCGAGAAATAATTGCTCCTGCTGCCGCATGTCTTTGCTCTAACCCTTGTCTGCTACTAGTAGAAACAATCATGACTATCAGGTTTTTTGTTTGACCCAAGCCTCTTCTTCTTGCCTGGGGGTTTTGGTGGGAAGGATTTTTCGATAGATTTGATGAAAGGGGCTCTCTGAGTCCTCTTTTTGGAGCAGGGACCTTACGGGAATGTCAAAAAGTTGGGCATTCATCTCTAAATAGGGGAGGATCACCTCCCAATCTTTTTCGGTCATCTCTGCAAAGTAACCTCCATTTAGCTGATCGGAAGTGACTTTCTGCGCGGGATCTCTAATGTAGATAGCGCCGCCGGATGGGAGGGAGAAAAGGTTGCTGCCTGGATAAGGAGTATCGAGCTCTATGATTTGACCCTCCTCATTCAAGGTAATCCCATTCACAATCACAAAGCCCCCATCTTTTAGGGGATCGCCCGCCATAAAAGACTCTGCAAGATAATCGAGACAGGTGCCATTGATTACCGCGCGTGCCTTTCCAACGGCATTAATTAAAGGCCGCCCGGCAGCATTCCCAAGAACAAAGGCTTGGCCACCCTTTGCTCCATACATAAAGGTCTGTCCCACATCGCCATAAATAACAAGAGTGCCCTCTTTCATAATTTGGGCAACCTGGTCCTGGGCGCTCCCATGCACCCTTACTAGGGCGCCATCGATTCCTGAGGAGAGATAATCGCCTGTAGAGCCATAGAGGTCAATTTCGACCCCACAGGAGGCGGCTCCGATTCCGCAAGCAATAAATCGCTGCCCTCGGCAATTTATAATGATAAATTTTTTACACCCCCTCTTTTGCAGTGCGACAATATGGGCACTCAAAGAGTTCTCTCCCTCCGATGGAAAATCTTTTGCATCAATCACAACTGTTTCGCTTGGGTTTGAAAAAGAGCAACTTTCGCAATAAAGGGTCGGGTGCTCAGCGATTGTGCTGACAAGGTTTGAAAGGCTCTTATCAAGAAGGGCAAGAAGGCAGCTGCGCCGCACACTAGTTAAGGGGTAGATGCTATCTAGAAGTTTGGTGATGAGATCTAATGCCCTTTTTTGGCTTTCGGCAGTTTTAGCATCTGTCAGGGAGGCTAAAAAGCTAGAGATTTCTGCATAATCCCAAGTGAGCATCTTCTGCTTGACCCATGCAAAAAGCTCTTGGGTAGTGAGCTCTGGAATAGGGGAGGGGAGATGCACCTCTTTTGTCTCTTTATAGAAGGGTTTTAAAGAGTGATCGTAGAGAGAGTTACCAAACTTATCTGTTGTGACAAGGGTTGCTTGGTCTCCAGGAAGGATATTAAACACAAAAGCTCCCCCATCAGTGTAGCTTCCTCCTCGCGCATTCCAGTAGTAGTCTGCCCGTCCCCAAAATCTTTTGTCCTCGCTTGCAAGACTTAAAAGAGCGGCATCAATGGCCTGCTTTTCAGAGGCTGCAAAACCGATAGAGGCCTCTCCCTTTTGCAGGGCAAAGATCTGGGGACGGAGCATGCTTGTATCGGTGATGCCAAGGAGGCGGTGAGAGAGGACTTTCTCTTGCGAGAGAAAGGATTGGGCAATCAGAAAAAACCAGGGGCCATCAGGCGAGGCATGGAGGTGCGTTTTTTGCAAAAGGTCATAGATGTGCTGCTTCTCTTTGGGGAGAAGGGTAAAGTCCCGCTCAGTTGTAGGGGCAAGAGCCTCTATGACATATTCAAGGGGGTAGTTATATGTGCGATAAAGAAGGTCAAAGAGAAGAACTGCAACCTCGGTATCAGTCAAAAAAAGAGGAGTGATATGCCTTGCTGCAAGATACTCACACATAGAAAAGTAGTTGGCAAAATCTCCATTATGGACAAGAGCCTCATTGAGGCCAATAAAGGGGTGAGCGCCTCCCGGATGCCAGACTCTACCCTTGGTAGGGTAGCGGTGGTGTCCAATCCAAACATGGGCTTTAAAATCCTCCAGTTGATAATAGCGGATAACATCGTCCCCATAGCCGACACATTTTAAGACGAGAAGATCCTTGCCATGGGAGAGGACAAAAGCTCTTTTTTCCCCTTGCGACGCATAAAAAGCTTGATTGAGATTAAATGAGTTTTGATAGACGATCTCATCGTCGATCCTTTGTAGAGAGTCTACTAGTAGCTCATGCTTTTTCGCGAAATCCTCTCTGACTTTTTGCTTCACACGCACAAAATAGAGGATCGCTTCGGGAGGAGTTTGTGTAGGAAGAAGCGCTGCATCTCGAATATGAGACATTTTGTGAATATGTGTGATCTCGAAAGTCGGATGGATAAAATCCCGCTCGAGTTCTCCTTGCGCTGTTAGATCTAGGTAAGCAATTGCCAGGAGGTAGTCATTTGCTAAAATGGAGGGAGTAATCCCTAAGGATTCCGCGCAAAGGCCCGATGCTGCAATCCCACCCCCTTTGCCATTGCCCCGGTTGCACATCTGCATTAAAGGGGGGAGCAGATGCCTTCCCCCGATTTTATCCTCGCAGGCAATTCCAATAACCCCGCAGCCTCCCTCAGCCTCTATTTTGCGCTCGGTCACTTTTTTTCATACCTCAATAGATCGGTTCTTCCCCGGAGTTCTCTTATCGACTTTAAGCCGAGCTTGCGGAGAATCCACTGGAGCTGATAGGCGAAGGAGGCATAGAGGTTGCTAAGACGCTCGGCTCCCCAGTCAGGGTCAACTAAAGCGGTGAGTTCTGGATCAGTTGTTGTCAGGCCAAATGGACAGCCGCGCCCTCTTTCGCAATTGGCACAGTGGGTGCAGCCAAGAGCCACAAGTTCAGTGGTTCCAAGGATGCATCCATCGGCTCCTAAAGCAATGGCTTTAGCAATGTCATCGGCCGTGCGGATTCCTCCGCTTGCCATAATCACAATCTCCTCCCGAATCCCCTCTGATAGAAGGTATTTATGGACTCTAGGGATCGCAAGTTCGATGGGCATGGCGATGTTTTTCTTGGAGATCTCAGGAGCTGCTCCCGTTCCGCCATACCCTCCATCGATTTGCAAAATATGGGCATTGGCATAATAGCTTCCAACCGCGACCATATCCACATCGATGGGGGTAGAGACTTTAATCGCAATAAGAGCATTAGGATTAACAGCTTTTGCCCAGTCAACCTGCTTTTTGTGGTCCTCTACAGAGTAGACGCTATGGAAGGGAAAGGGGGAGAACATACTCATCCAGGGGACAGACTCACGCATTTTAGCAACAGCGACCGTTGTCTTATTGCCAAGTAGGTGCCCTCCAAGTCCGGGCTTTGCTCCCTGGGCATATTTAAATTCTATAATGGGAGCATATTGCATGGTCTCTTCCCTGACTCCAAAGAGTCCTGTTGCAACCTGGGTGATCACATGCTCTTTGTAGGGGATGAGAAAGGGGGGATAGCCTCCCTCGCCAGTTGAGGTAAATATTTTCCAAGATTTTGCCGCTTTGGCTCTTGCTATCATGATATTTTCGCTAATAGAGCCGTAGGACATGCCTGCTCCATAGAATGGAATGGGAATCTCTATTTTTGCCCCCTCTCCCCGCCTATTTAATGAAAGGGTGAGATCGGCATTTCCCTGGAACCAGCTCTCTTTGGGCAGATATTGAAAATCGAGAAGATCAAACCCTCCCTCGGAATTTCCTTTACGAAATTCAAGGCCATTATCGGGAGGAGTGCCCTTTTCTGCTTGGAACCAGGTAGAATAGATAAGATCAGAGGTCCAGCGATGATCTCCCATTGCAGGCATTTTTCCAAAAGCCAGAGTGGGCCAATTATGAAAGCCTGATCGGAGAGCATGGGTATGCTTATCTCTTATAAGCTCTTTAGTTTGTTCGGGTAAATCCTGATATGTTGGCAAAAGCTTCTCCCTCCAGATCTTTTTGAAACATCGCTCTTCCCATCTCTCCACGCAATCTTCTCACTTCACGGAGTCCCATCGCTCCCAGAATTTCTAAAAGCTGGGCATGCCAGGCTCCGATAAGGTTTTGAAGACGCTGGCTTCCCCACTGGGGATTGATTTCCCTTGGGATCTGAAAATTACTCTCTTGCAAAGAGATGCACTCTCCATTAAATGAAGCTTGCAGAGCAACTAATAATGCGCTATCTAGCAAAACGCCATCAAGACCGCAGAGTATGGCCTTGGGAAGATGCTCCGCAGCAATAATGCCACCGCTTCCGAGAAGAGTGACTTTATCGCGACATCCAGCTTTAACAAATGTTAGATGCGCCTCCCGTATTAAATCGAGTAAAAATTTTCCACTCCTTCCTTGACCATGGTAATTGGCAGTAAGGTGAAAAATCCGCACGCCCGCTTTGTAATAGTCGAAGAGGGGAGTTTCAAAATCGACCCGCAAAATAGGCAATGTTTCGGGAAAATGGAGCTGCATCTCCTGAAATACCTTTTCATTCCATCCGGCTATTTCTATCATAGAGGGTTTAA
>JABDDZ010000023.1 GCA_013287335.1 Chlamydiota bacterium
TTGGAGGAATGTATCTATTTGCTCCAAGTCCGAAGGCAAATGAGAAGCCTCCAGAATATTGTGCTTTTTGCGATCCTGGTGTCTTAAATGCACAAACTTTCTATGAGGATGAGCTTGTCTTAGCTCTCTACACCCATAAGCCCATCTTTCCCGGCCACTGCCTTGTGATCCCTAAACGGCATGTAGAACGCTTTGAAATGCTGACAGATGAGGAGAGCGCAAGGATTGCAGAGGTCATTAAAAAAGTGCATGTAGCTGCTATGCAAGTCTTCGGCACTTCTCCCTATCTGCTTCTTCAAAAAAATGGATATGAGGTTGGACAGACTGTCTTTCACGTCCATTTTCACTATATCCCCCGTAAGTCAGAAGATGACTCTACTCTAAAATTTCTGGTGAAAATGTTTACCGCAACGGCCAAAAAACCCATCAAACCCTCTCAGATGCAAAGCATCGTACAAGAGATGCGCCACGCTATGGAATATGAAATTAATTAAACGCAAAGGCGCGAAGACCCAAAGACGCAAAGAATCCTCTTTCTTGCTCTGCGGCTTTGGGTCTTTGCGTTTAATTATTAGGTGAGGATGCGTTCGAGGATGGCATCGGTTTGGAAGCCAAATTCTTCTGCAAGGGCGCTTGCTGGAGCTGATGCCCCAAATGTGTCCATTGCAATGGGAATCCCATCTATACCAATGTATTGATGCCAGCCCAGGCATGTCCCGGCCTCAATGCTTACGCGCTTGCCAAGATCCCCTCCCACAACCGCATTTCTATAATGGAGGTCCTGAGCATCGAAAATCTCCCAGCAAGGCATCGAGATCACTCTCACATCCTTCCCATGGCGTTCAAGCTCCTCTGCGACATCTAAAGCCAGATGGAGCTCTGACCCTGTTGCAAAAAGAGTGAAGTCAGGTTTTGATCTCTCTTTTTTTACAATATATCCCCCCCGTCCAAGACCATCTTTAAAATGGACTTTCGTCTCCGCAAGTTCAGGCAGCACTTGACGAGAGAGAATGATCGCTGTCGGGCCCTTGGTATATCTCAAGGCAGCAACCCATGCCATCTTTACCTCATTATTATCGGCAGGACGAATCACATGAAGATGGGGAATTGCCCGCAAGCTTGCATAATGCTCGATGGGCTGATGCGTTGGACCATCTTCGCCAAGAAATATGGAATCATGGGTGAACTGATAGATGACCTGGATTTTGGAGAGAGCTGCCAAACGGATGCTATTGCGCATATAATCTGAAAAAGTCAGAAATGTTCCTACATAAGGAGTGATCATCTGGGAGAGGGCTAATCCATTGGCAACGGTGCCCATGCAAAATTCCCGAACACCAAACTTGATATTACGCCCTCCAAAGTGACCGGGAGAGATGAGAGGATATTTTTTTAGCATTGTCATATCAGATTCTGAAAGATCAGCAGAACCTCCATAAATTTGAGGCATCAGCTCGCTTAACACCTCTAAAACTCCTTGGGAGGCCTTTCTTCCGGCAAGCGAGGGTTTCATTTCAATATTCCAGAGCCTCTCTTCAAGGTCGGCCGGAATGACCTTCTCTTTCATAAGATTAAAATCTTTTAGGAGCTCTGGATTTGCTTTAGACCACTTGCGGAAAAGCACTTGCCACTCATCGTAGCGTTCTTTCTCTTTTTTCAGTTTCTCAGCAAAGAAAGCGAGGACAGCTTTTGGTATATGGAACTCCTCTTCGGAGAGCCCTAGATTGACCTTTGCTGCATGAGCTTCTTCAGCCCCAAGCGGCGAACCATGGGCTTTCGAGGTACCCGCTTTTTTTGGAGCTCCCTTGCCAATCACAGTCTTTGCCAAAATAAATGCGGGCCTCTCCTGATTTTGGCGCAAGTGTGTGATGATCTCATGCAGAGCATCGAGATCGTAGCCATCCACTTCAAAAACTTCCCACCCATAGGCACGATAACGGCCAAGAGTATCTTCCGATCCGGAATCAGCAAGGGGGCCATCGAGTGTGACATGATTTGAATCAAAAATAAGAATCAAATTAGAGAGCTTTAAATGTGCTGCAAAGGCGGAGGACTCTTGACCCACCCCCTCCATCATATCTCCATCTGATGAGAGACAGAAGACCTTGGAGTCAAAAAGGGTGTATTCGGGAGTATTGAACTTTTCTCCTAAGATTTTCAATGCCAAAGCCATACCTACAGCATTGCCAAGACCCTGGCCAAGTGGACCTGTCGTCGCCTCTACCCCATCGGTATGCCCATATTCGGGGTGACCAGGTGTTTTGGAATGGAGCTGTCTAAAATTTTTTATCTCTTCCAGGGAGAGATCAAATCCCGATAGATGCAAAAGAGAGTAGAGCCACATCGACCCATGTCCTGCTGAGAGAACCAAGCGGTCTCTTGCGAGCCATTTAGAATCTTCGGGATAATGGCGTAGAGCCTTCCCATAGAGATAAGCTCCAATTTCAGCGCAACCCAAAGGCAAGCCTGGATGACCGGAATTGGCCCGCTCTACAGCATCGATTGTTAGTTGACGCACAGTATTGGCAATCTTACCAAAAATCTTTTTTTCTTCTTCGTTAATACCCTTTTCTTGCGACTGCACAATATTTCCTATAAATTGACCATTTGGAAAAATACTTTATCGAGAATAGAAAAATATTCTCAATAGAAATCGCGCATGTTATCTTGTATTGAAAACTCACCCTACTTTCTGCGTAAAGTGAGTTGAAAACTGGTAGGTTTATGAAAAGTCAAGAGATACGAAGAAAATTTTTGCAATACTTTAAAGAACGCGACCATCGCATTGTCCCCTCCTCTCCTGTAGTTCCCCATGATGACCCTACTCTCCTTTTTGTCAATGCCGGAATGAACCAGTTCAAGGATCTCTTTTTGGGCAGGAGTAAAAGAGATTATACCCGTGCGACAACAACTCAAAAGTGCATCCGCGTCGGAGGGAAACATAATGACCTTGAAAATGTGGGACACACCTCCCGCCACCTGACTTTTTTTGAGATGCTCGGAAACTTCTCCTTTGGCGATTATTTCAAAAAAGAGGCCATCGCCTTTGCCTGGGATGTTACAATGCATGTGTTTGAATATGAACAAGATGCTATTTGGGCCTCCGTCTTTGAAACTGATGATGAAGCATTTGAACTCTGGCGAAATTATCTTCCTGAAAAGCGGATTGTAAGACTTGGAGAGGCGGATAATTTCTGGAGCATGGGTGATACCGGTCCCTGCGGCCCCTGTTCTGAGCTTCTCTACAACCGCGGAAAGGCCTTTGGAAATGCCGCATCTCCCCTGGAAGACCCCAGCGGTGAGCAATTTTTAGAGTTTTGGAACCTGGTCTTTATGGAATTTGACAAGAGTCCCTCCGGAGAGCTAAAACCCCTCTCCCAAAAATCGATCGACACAGGCGCCGGACTTGAAAGAATTTTACAGATTAAAATGGGGGCCAAAACCCTTTTTGAGACAGATGTATTACGCGACCTTATTACAGTAGTAGAAAATACTTCGAAGATCAAATATAACCCTACAGATAAGACGCTTGCCCCCGCCTTCCATGTGATTGCCGACCATGTGAGATCTCTTGCCTTTGCCTGCGCCGATGGGGTGCAGCCAAGCAATGTCGATAGAGGATATGTACTCCGCAAAATTTTGCGAAGAGCCCTTCGCTATGGAAGAATGCTTGGAATCCAAAGGCCCTTTTTAGGAGAGTGCATCCCCCACCTTGTCAATTTTATGGGAGAGGATTTTCCTGAACTCGTGGTAAGTCAAAATCGTATTATAGAAATTCTCACCCTTGAAGAAGAGGGCTTTTTACGCACTTTGAAACGGGGGGGGAATCTCCTGTCGCAAGTTGTGGAGGATGCCAAAAAAGAGGGTATGATTTCGGGCGATGATGCTTTTAAACTCAAAGATACTTATGGCTTTCCCGTTGAAGAGATTGTCCTTCTTGCCAAAGACATTGACCTCCCGGTTGATTTACAGCGGTATGAGGCATTGGAAAAGGAGGCGAAGGAACGCTCCCGTCAGGCACGCCAAAAGGTCGGTCATCAAACCTCCGAGAGAGATTATGAATCCTATCTTACAAAATTTGGAAGCTCGCAATTTGTTGGATATGAGCTTTCTTCTACTTTAGCGCATGTGCAATACATTTTTAAAGATGAGAAAGAGGCCGATCTTCTTTCCGAGGGAGAATCCGGAGCTATTGCTCTGAATCTTACCCCCTTCTACCCCGAAAAGGGGGGGCAGGTGGGTGATGAGGGGGTGATCTATAGTAGAGATTTCTCCTTTCAGGTCGAGGACACGCGAGAGCCCTACCCCGGTGTGATCCTACACCATGGCCTTGTCAAAAAAGGGAGCGTTAAAATTCAGGATAAAGTGCATGCCGAGGTCGATCTTTCAAGAAGAGAGAAGATTGCGAGCAACCATACAGCAACTCACCTCCTTCACTACGCGCTCCGGAAAATCCTTGGAGAGCATGTCAAGCAGGCAGGTTCCGTTGTGGAAGCACACCGCCTCCGTTTTGATTTCAGCCATCACAAACCTCTTTCAAAAGAGCAGATCGAAGAGATTGAAGATCTTGTCAACGCAATGGTTTGCCGCAATGTCTCTATTAAAACCTATGAACTTCCATTTTCTGAGGCATCAAAGCAGAGAGATATTATCCAATTTTTTGGAGAAAAATATGGAGATAAGGTTCGGGTTGTCGAAACAGCCGAATCTAAAGAACTCTGCGGAGGCATCCATGCAAGAGCCACCGGCAATATCGGATTTTTCCGCATCACAAAAGAGGGGAGCATTGCCTCTGGAATAAGGCGCATCGATGCAGTCACAGGAAGCGGGGCGATAAAATTTTCAAGGAGCGAGGAGCGCGATCTTCAAGCAAGAAATCTCGATCTTATCCAGGCAAAAAAAGAGGTTGAGGGAAAATTGAACTCCCTAAAAAGCGAGCTTCTTAAGATTGAGGCTGATAACCTTTTAGAACATGTGAAGGAGCAGGGTAGCATCCACTATCTGACGCATCTTCTTCCCTTAAACAACGAAGAGATGAAAGAAGTTGCTGATCTCATTATGGATAAAGCCCCCTCTCTCATTCTCTTTTTAGCGAGCGTTGAAGAAAATAGATGCTCCCTTTTAGTGCGCATCTCCTCGGATCTTATTGCTAAAGGATTTAAAGCTAATGAACTTCTGCAAAAGGTTGCACCTATCGTTTCAGGACGGGGAGGTGGGAAAGCAGATGCCGCCCAAGGTGGAGGCACCGCTCCGGAAAATCTTCCCCAAGCAATGAGTCAGGTAAAGGAATGGATCATAAGCTTGAAGTTGCCCTCTTAAAACATCCCAAAATCCTCGACTTTGAAAAATGGATGGCAAGTGATCTTGTGATCGATGAGATTTGGGAGGCGCCAAAAGCTCTCCTTGCCTCTCTTGCTGCCAAAAAGACTCGGAAAACACTTATTATCCTTATTTCGGGGGAGGAGGGAAATAGACTCTTAACCGACCTCCCCTTCTTCTTTGAGGGGCCCATTTTGGAATTCCCTGCCTGGGAGGCCCTTCCAGAAGAGGAGATCCCTCCCAGCCCCGATGTTGTAGGGCAGAGGTACCAGGTTCTCCACTCCCTTCAACATAGTAGCTCACCCGCCATTGTTGTTGCCTCTTTGCAAGCTATCTTGCAAAGGGTCATTCTCCCGGATGAGCTGGCAAAGCTCTTTCTTAGGCTGAAGGTCGGAGAAGAGATCTCCTTTGAGAGCCTCCCCTCGAGACTTTCGGAGATGGGGTACCATAGGAAGGGAATTGCTGCCGACAAGGGGGAATTTGCCCTTCGTGGCGGAATCATCGATATTTATCCTGTCTCCTTTCCTGACCCTTATCGTATTGAATTTTTTGGAGATGAGATCGCTTCTATTAGAAAATATGATCCAAATAACCAGACTTCAATAGAAAAAGTAGAGAGCATCACCATTTTTCCGGGGCAGGAACTTGAACTCCTCGCAAAACAAAAAAACCTCGGGACTCTTTTTGACTATGCAGGCAAAGAGTGCATGGTTCTTTTCGATGATCTTTTATCTCTGGAAGATAAAGCCACTTCGCTTAATGCCCTTAAACCCTCCCCCTTTAGAGCCTACCTCTCATTCTTACAAATTTTAGACCGCATTGCTCCTCTTCGGAAGATCTACTTCTCCAATGATTCTCTAGAGGAGCTTTTTGCATTGGATACTATAGAAAAAACACTAGAGAACCCCTATTCCCGATCTGCAGCTCCGCAATCTGTCACCTTTGATCTTTTTGGAAGAGTATTTACAGCCAAGCGATGGCACTCCCCCTTCCTTCCCCTCTATCCCACTTTTTGCCCTCCAGAGGCCTCTTTAGAGAATTTTGGAGGAGATGAGTTTATTTTGTCCCTAGCGCCTTTCTATCAAAGCGAGCTTCAACTCTTCTTTTTGTGCTCAAGCCTTTCGGAAGAGAGCGAGCTTAAGCAGAGGATTGAAAGGCTTGAGGTCTCTCTTCCCCCGAAAAGCAGTTTTACAAAAGGCTATCTTTCAAGGGGCTTCTATCTAGAAGAGAACAAGCTTGCTCTGATCCCCGCCGCCGAGCTAAACAACCGCTACCTCCTACGCCGCCAAAAGCAGCGCTCCTACTACCACACTCTCCCCGTTGAAATGTTCTCTTTCTCTCCGGGAGAGGCGGTCGTTCACCAGAATCAGGGAATCGGCAAATACCTGGGGGTTGAAAAGCACCTCAACCACATTGGAATTGAGACGGAGTTTTTACACTTGGAGTATGCAGAAGGCGGAAAACTCTTTCTCCCCATCAGCCAATCCAATCTCTTAAGTAAGTACATTGGAGCGACCGAAGTTCCCCCCGAACTGCACACTCTGGGAGGTTCAAGATGGAAGCGGGCCAAGGAGAGATCGGAGAAGGCAATTCGAGCTCTTGCAGATGATCTTTTAAAGGTGCAGGCCGAAAGAGAGCTGCGGGGCGGGTTTGCCTATCCGGAAAACTCTGACATGGTCTCCCAATTTGCCGAAGAATTTCCCTACGAGGAGACCCCCGACCAGCTTCTGGCAATCGAAGAGATCTCAAAGGATATGACCTCTCCCAAAGCGATGGACCGCCTTATCTGCGGAGATGTAGGATATGGGAAAACAGAGGTTGCTATGCGGGCAGCCTTTAAAGCTGTTGTCGATGGAGGCAAGCAGGTCGCTCTGCTTGTGCCAACAACGGTTCTCGCTATGCAGCATTTTGAGACCTTTTCGGAGCGGATGGCGGGATATCCGATAAAAGTGGGGGTTCTCTCCCGCTTTTGCACTCCCAAACAGCAGAAAGAGACCCTTGAAGGCATTCTTTCGGGCACTATCGATATTGTCATAGGAACGCATCGACTAGTCAGCGGCGATCTGGTTTTTCGCGATCTGGGGCTTATTATTATCGACGAGGAGCAGCGTTTTGGGGTGCGTGTAAAAGAGCATCTTAAAAAAGTCAAAAAAGCAGTCGACTGTCTGACTCTCTCAGCAACGCCTATCCCCCGCACCCTCTACCTCTCCCTTGTAGGGTCACGGGAGATGTCTCTTATCAATACTCCCCCGGAAGATAGACTGCCCATCCAGACAATTGTCTCAAACGCAACGGACCAGGTCATAAAAGCCGCGCTCCTACGCGAACTCACCCGCGATGGGCAGGCCTATTTCATCCATAACCGCGTTGAAACGATCTTTGGCACAGCAGAGCGGCTTAGAAAGCTTCTTCCGGGAGCGCGCATTATTGTGGGCCACGGTCAGATGTCTGCGCATGAGCTCGATGAGGTCTTTCACTCCTTCAAAACAGGGAAATCGGATATCCTTGTGGCGACCTCCATTGTCGAAAATGGGATCGACATTCCCAATGCCAATACAATTATCGTTGATAGAGCCGACAGATTTGGTATGGCAGATCTCTACCAGATTCGCGGCCGCGTGGGTAGATGGAATAAGAAAGCCTACTGCTACTTTCTCGTGCCAAACACGCGCGACCTCTCTGAAATTTCACGCAAACGCCTCTCGGCTTTAGCTTCCTCTTCCGGGCAAGGGGGTGGAATGAAGATTGCTCTGCATGATTTAGAGATCCGGGGCGCCGGAAATATTTTGGGAGAGGAGCAGTCAGGACATATCGCCTCCATTGGGTTTCATCTCTACTGCAAGATGCTAAAAAGAGCCGTCCTTGCCCTTAAAACCCAGACAGAGCCCCTCCAAGATATCGATTGCAAGATCGAATTTCCCTATGATGCTCGTCTGCCCGAAGAGTATGTGAATGAGATCTCTCTTCGCATGGAGCTCTATGGACGTTTAGGGGAAGCGGAGACGCTTCTGGAGGTTAATGCTCTTTTTTCCGAGATAGAGGATCGTTTTGGAACCCCTCCTCCGCAGGTCAAGTGGTTAAAAGCTCTCTCTCACATAAAAATCTTTGCAAAAGCAAACCAGTTTACCCGCCTATCCTTTGCGAAAACCTATTTAGAAGCCGAGCAAGACCATGGTACAAAAAACCGCATTAGTAAAAAGATTATCCTCTCCCCGCCAAAAGATCCCGATGCTTTAGAGAAAGCGATTACCACCGCTCTAAAGAATCACTTTCCTACAAAAAAGGAATAGATTAAATTCTTAACATGCTAAACGCTCTTGCATGTAAAAACTCAAAAGGTCCACCCATTTGGCTGATGCGCCAGGCGGGCCGCTACCTTCCGGAATACCAACGGTTACGAAAAGAGCGTTCTCTTGTCGAAATGTTTCATTGCAAAGAGACAATCTGCCAGGTGACAAAACTTCCTCTCGATATTCTCGATCTCGATGCAGCCATTGTCTTTTCAGATATCCTCATTGTCCTAGATGGGCTTAATATCAAATGGGGTTTTGAAGAGGGGGTTGGGCCTATCATAGAATCCAACGTAGAGAGAGAAAACCTTCCCACCAAAATTGCGAACTTTCCCTATACTCCCCTTGTAGAGGCTATCAAAGAGCTTAAAAGGACACTGCACATTCCTCTTTTAGGATTTGCCGGCGCTCCCTTCACAGTAGCCAGCTATCTTATTGAGGGGCGGTCAAGCAGAGATCTTCTTAAGACAAAGCAGTGGCTCTACCAGGATCCTCAAAGTTTTCATCGCCTTCTTGAGATCATCACTGATGCCATTATTGATCTGCTGCATCTTCAAATTAAAGCAGGTGTTGATGCCATCCAGATTTTTGATTCCTGGGCCGGCCATCTCTCTTACGATGCCTTTCAAACTTTTTGCCTCAGGTACCATAAAAAGATCATCGAAGCTCTCCATTCTACAAAGATTCCGATTATTCTTTTCTGCAAGGGATCCTCAAGTTTTGCAAAGGAACTTGCAAGTCTAAAGCCAAATTGCATCAGCCTTGATTGGACCCTTCCCATCCATTCGATACGTCAAATTACCCCCTCTTCTATTGCCCTTCAGGGAAATTTAGACCCCGTGATTCTCTTTGCCTCAAAGGAAGTTGTTAAAAAAGAGGCGGAAAAAATTCTGCGCTCAATGAGAGGGGATCCCGGGTTTATCTTTAACCTGGGCCATGGGATTCTACCCAAAACCCCTGTCGACAATGTGAAGGTTCTTATTGAAACAATTAAAAGTTTCTACTGACAATAATCCTTTTTGTGTTTATAATTCCTTAAAGAGGATTATATATGGGTTGTTGTTCTAAAGTTTTTTCCCCCTTTCTTCTAGCTCCAAGTAGAGAATATGGAAAGCCGGACATTAATGTTAAGACGACTTCCATCGCGATTACATGCGTTGTAGTGACAACCTTGGCAGCTTTCGCGGCTATTTTAGTTGCAAATGCCGCCATTATTGGGCTAAAAACAGGGACGCCCTACCTCTTTGAAGTTATCGGCAAGGCCCTAACAATGAACGGAGCCACAGCTCTTGGTTCCTTGGGGTGTGGCTGGATTCTTCTCACTTTTCTTGCAGTTGGAATCTATGTCACCGCATTTGTAAAATACTATATCCCCCCACGACCCCCTCTCCTAATCAAGACAGAGGGCACAAGGCAGGTGCTTGAAGTCACTCAGCCCTTATGTGATCTGAAGGTATTAGAAAATTTACGGACCAAACAGCTAGAGGATACACCCCGCGGCCCTCTACCCTCTGAGACGATAACCTATTATTCCATTATCAAAAATGCCACCCATAAAGATATGGTTATTCTTATTAATGGGCCTTCTCACTGTAACTTGGTTCTTCACCCATCTCTCGCTGACCTCAAGCACCGTCGTTTATGTATAGCAAGCGGAGGCTATTGTATTCTTAAAAGAAGGTTTTATACCCAGACGTTCCTAGGTCCCTTCAACTCGGAGCAAGAACTGGAAGCCGCTATCAAGAGTGACCCCGAGCTGAAATCAGGCATCCAGGTAGCCTCCCAGTAGTAAATCTAACTCCAAAGAAGCTTTCTTCTACATATCCACAGAACAAATCTGTTAAGAAAGATTTATAATAAACTTTATATATACTTAATTGTTGTTTAACAAAAAAATAATATATGCTATAGTTAATGGATATCAAAATAAAGATTAGGTATATACATGACTCCTTTAGACTGGACAAAAAGACCCGAAGAATGCGTTTTTACCATAGTCATTGGTCCAGAAATGCTTATTTTCGTAACCGTTTTGGCCGTTGGAATCATTTCCCTTTTAGGGGCTTACAATGTCATTGGTGGTTTAGCCTTAGACATGGGGGCTTTTCTTGGAGTGGGCGGCTCTTGGGGAGTCATAGGAGGAAGCTTTGGATTATTTGTGCTATTTGCCCTAGCTAATACTATTGGTATGATCTGCTGGCATAGGCATTATTATAATAGAATGAGTGATCAATATGAACAGGCAATCGGGGAAGAAGCCCCCATTGAATTTTTGACCACTGTGAACAATAATGATCTGCGGGACCAAAGAAAAGAACCTATTAAAAAAGAAAAAAAGACTCCAGTTATCCGTCAATCCTTTGACAAATTTTCGCACCTTCCCCCTGAAATTGTTGAACACACTCTCTGCCAGCTTCCTTTATCAGATCTGGGAGCGGCTGCTATATCATCAAATCGCCTCTTAAATGAGAACTCAAAATTGGCTTTCATTAAAAAGGCTGAGTTATATGGATTCGTGGAAAAAAAAGATGACACGAGAGAGGCTCGCACAATAGAGGCGAAAAAGTATTTACAATGTCTTTTTTCTGATTTTAAATATCATTTATACCCAATTCTTAATACACATGCCTCCATCTTAATATCTTATCATTGGCTTTACAAGATAAGCTGGAGAAATGGAGCTCTAGTACGGGATGAAAAAGCTACTAAAAAAAGGTATGGTTCATTTCAAAAGGTTGATGCGGAAGCCGCTCTGCACGAAATGCACTCTTTAGATAGTGTTGAACTCGAGAAATTGCTGCCCAGGTTCAAGGATTTAATATTTAAATTCCTGAAAGATGATAATCTTGGCATCCTTTTACAAATTTTAAAACTCGAAGTCACTCCTAACATCGTAGCAAATTCACAAAAAAATACACCTCTTCACCTGGCTGTAACAACAGGCAGCATCAAGATAGTAAAAGCTTTATTAGATTATGGTGCTAAGACTAATCTTAAAAATCAAGCCGAGCACACTCCTTTACTTCTAGCTGCAGAGCATCCTGAAATAACTCGATTACTTCTTGAGCATGGAGCTCAGGTAAATACTCTTAACGGTCAAGCTCGATGGACATCTCTTCATCATGCTGCTCGTCATGGGTATTATGACAGTGCTGAGCTACTTGTAAAACATCAAGCCGATATCACACTTAAAACTGACGATGGAAGTACGCCTCTTCATATCGCTGTCCAATTTGGATTTACGAATATCTGCTCTCTCTTTCTCTCCCAAAAAAATGCAAACATTAATGCTCAAAGTAATTCAGGAAGAACTCCTTTAATATGGAGTGTACTCGAGGATAATGTTGACATGTTAACATTCTTGCTAAAGTATACCTCAGAAGATAAAGTCTTAAAAATTAATGAGCCTGTTGGAGAAGTATCGCCAAAAGAGGAAGAGGTACAAGAGATTAAAGGGGACAAGGTCTTAAAAATTAATGAGCCTGTTGGAGAAATATCGCCAAAAGAGGAAAAGGTACAAGAGATTAAAGGGGACAAGGTCTTAAAAATTGACCTGGCTGACAATGAAGGAAGGACACCTCTTTACTGGGCAGTAAAAAGGCTGAACGGAAAGGCTGTAAAATTATTATTAGCACACGGAGCTGATCCCAAGTATGTTGCCAATGATGGTACTACAGCCATTCTACAATTACACACTACTCCACAGATTCAAGCAATGTTGGAAGTTGCAAACACGCCTTTTCTTTATGCAGTTCGATATGGCTCTCAAGAAAGGATAACAGCTTTTTTGCTAGAAGAAGATACATATAATCAAAAAGATCTATGCGGAAGAAGCTGTTTACATCTTAGTATTGGTAAACCAGAAGTCTTACGACAACTTCTTGAAAATGAACTTGTTAAGGAATTGATTAATGAACCTGATAGCACAAAGTTTGCCCGCACACCTTTGCATTATGCAGTTATAGATAACAATTTTGATGCAGTCAGCATTCTTTTAGAACATGAAGCTACTGCCAGTTCTGTAGATGCCGACGGGAGACCTCCTGCACACTTTACTAGTGGTAAAAAAATAAGGGAAATTTTGGCACGAAATTGGACTCCTCTCCATTTTGCAGCTCATGATGGAAATATTGAAAGAGGAGAAAAACTAGCCAAGAGTAAAGATCTGGTAAATGCTAGAGACAGAGATGGGAAAACCCCCCTCCACTGCTGCGTTTTGAGCGTTGGATTTATTGAGTTTGCTACAATGCTGTTAGACAATGGAGCAGACTCCACTCTTAAAACCCTTTCTGGGAATACCGCTCTCCATTTAGCTGTATCAAATGGACATAGTCATCTCATTCCCCTTCTCTGTGAGCATAACAAAGAGAATATAAATGCCAGGGATTCAAATGGCTATACTCCTCTAATGATGGTAACTAAAAAATCTGAGCTGGTAGAATATCTTCTCCGAAGTGGAGCTGACGTTAATGCCCAAGATAATCAAGGCCGGACAGCCTTACATTGGGCTGTGCTAGAGAAAAACCTTGAGGTTATTAAATTACTTTTAGATTATGGCGCTGATAGAGAACTGCAAATGCTAAAGGGTGGGCAACTGCAGACTCCTCGTGATATATCTGTTAGTAAAGAGATTTCTGAAACTCTTAGAATTTATAAGCCGCCCTTGAAGAAGAGCGCTGGTTCATAAGTGCCGCCTTAAATGATAGGAAAATTTGGAATCCGATGACTTGTTGTTTTCTGACAAGACATGGGTAACACTTTTTATGAGGTCCACATTCCTAAAAAATCAGGGCAACGGCCTGTTCAGGGCGTTGCCCTGATTTTCTCTTGTTATGATAGTTCCCACTCTAAAAGAAATTAGGGCCGTTGTGCTTTAAGAAAGTCAGCGAGCCCCTTGCCAAGAGCAATAACCTCTTGCTGCTGCTTTGCATCTTTAAGATTGCCATCTGTACCAAACGCTTGGTCTGCATTGGAAATGCTCTTCTGACGGGGTAAAACGATGCTAAAGATATTGGTAAATATCGAACGCACTTGCACAAGTCCCCGCAAGCCTCCGAGTCCTCCCGGAGAGGCGCTCATCAAAGTCACAACCTTGTCGATGAAACAGCAGAGATATTCCTTCTCATTGGGAGCGGGACGCGATACCCAGTCTATCACATTCTTAAGTACCCCAGAGACCCCACTATTATACTCGGGAGCTGAAATAAGAAAGCCATCATGGCCCAGCATTAGCTCTTTTAACTTCATTGCATTTTGCGGAATCCCTTGACTCTCTTCGATTTCCTGATCATAAATCGGTAATGGGTAATCTTTTAAGTCGATATAAGTGACGGCTGCACCTGCGCTCTTTGCCCCAACAATTGCAATTTTAACAAGCTTTTTATTAAAGGATTCTTTGCGTAAACTGCCAGCAAAAGCTAATATTTTTGGTTGGTATGACATGCTTTCTCTCCACTGTAAAGTTAAACATTATCATGAGAAAAAATTTAATCACAAGGGCAGATGATCACAAAAGAACTGATTGCAAAGCTCCATAGAGCTGCTCCTCGCTACACAAGCTATCCAACAGCTGTTGAGTTTAGGCCTCTTGACTTTTCAACCTATGAGGAAAAATTGCAGCAACTCTCCCATGAAAAAGAGCCTCTCTCTCTCTATTTTCATATCCCCTTTTGCAAAACGATGTGTCTCTACTGCGCCTGCTCGGTCATCTTAAATCGCAAACCTGAAAACGAGGAGCGTTATGTCAACTATCTTATGCGTGAAATTGATCTTGTAACGGAAAAACTGGGAGAAAAAAAAGAGGTGACCCAGCTCCATTTTGGTGGGGGAACTCCCACAAAACTTAGCATATCTCTCCTAGAAAAATTGTATCAAAAGATCGACCACTCTTTTAACATCGATTACTCTAGAGAAGTTGCAATTGAAATCGATCCACGCACAGTGGTGGACGATGAGGGAGCAAAGCTTCAGCTCCTTCGGAGGCTTGGATTTAATCGGGTAAGCTTTGGGGTGCAAGACACAAATCCGGAAGTGCAGAAGGCTGTCCGAAGAGAGCAATCCCTAGAGATGACGATAAAAACCTTTGAGATGGCAAAAGAGCTTGGATTTAAGGGAATTAATATCGATCTCATCTATGGCCTTCCCTATCAGACCCAAGAGAGTTTTGCAAAGACAATCGATGATATCCTAAACTTACGCCCCTGCCGCATTGCCCTCTTTTCCTATGCGAAAGTTCCCTGGTTAAAACCCCATCAAAAGGCAATTAAAGAGTCGACCCTTCCCATAACTGAAGAGAAATTTGCCATTTATGCACATGCCAGAAGGAGATTGATAGAGAGCGGATACTTAGCCATTGGAATGGATCATTTTGCCCTTAAAACGGATGAGATGGCTAAAGCTTACTCCGAAAAAAAGCTTCAAAGAAATTTTCAAGGATATACTTGCCGCAATGCGGAAGAGATGGTGAGCTTTGGAGTAACAGCCATTGGTTGTGTGAAAAATACCTATATTCAAAATGTCAAAGATCTCGAGGAGTATTATGTAAAATTAGATCACCAGACTCTTCCTGTTGGCTCTGGAAGAGTGATGAGCAATGAAGATATTTTACGCAAACTCGTGATTCATACTCTAATGTGTGATTTTTCTTTAGATAAACGGGCCATTTCACAAAAATTTGGAATCAATTTTGAGAGCCACTTTGCCTCTAGTTTGAGAGTGCTCTCCTCTTTTGAGGCTGATGGATTAGTTGAAGAAACTCATGAAACAATCCTTGTAACACCCCTTGGAGAACTTTTTATTCGCAATATTGCAATGTGTTTTGATGCCTATTTAGACTCTTCAATAACACCCAAATTTTCTCAGTCGATATGAAACATATTCTCATTTTAGGTGGAGGAATTGCAGGACTTGGCTCTGCGTGGTTCCTTAAAAAAGAATGCAAAACGCCGCTAAAGATCACTCTTTTAGAAAAGAGCAATCGTATTGGAGGCTATATTAAAACCGATGAGGAGAATAATGTTCTTTTCGAAAAGGGTCCGCGCGGATTTCGTGTGGACGGGAAGGGAGAAAAGACTTTAAAGCTTGTCTCGGGCCTGCGACTTAACAAAGAGCTTATCTTTGCCGATCCAAATGTCAAAAAACGCTACCTTTTAATAGATAAAAAGCTCCGACGCATCCCCTCATCTCTTCCGGCCCTACTTTTTTCTCCTCACTTCTCTTTTCTTCTCCCCCTTCTTTTTCGAGAGAGAAATATTCCCTTTGAAGAAAAAGAGGATGAAACCATTGCAGATTTTTTTTGCCGCAGATTTTCTAAAGAGATGCTCTCTACAATCATTGACCCCTTTGTTTCGGGTATCATGGCCGGGGACGCTGAAAAACTCTCCATCCAATCCTGTTTTCCTCAGCTTGTCTCTTGGGAGAGGGAGTATAATTCTATTATCAGAGGATATTTTAGAAAAAAAGAGAAAAAGAAACATCCATCCTCTCTCTGCTCATTTATTGGAGGAATGGAGACTCTCACCCTTGCCCTCGCTAGATACTTGCAGGGCGAGGGAATCCATATCCGCTATGATACTCCCGCAAGCGCTCTGACTTTCGAAGCAGGAAAGGTTTTACTGCGAGCTAATGATCAATGGATAGAGGCGGACTTCGCCATATCTGCTCTTCCTCTAGAAGAATTAAAAAAATGTTTTAATCCCATTGCTCCTCTTCTCGATAAAATCCCCACTGCCTCAGTTGTAGTAGTTAATTTAGCGTTTGAGCGAAAACCGACAAGATACACAGGCTATGGGTATTTAGTCCCCTCTAGGGAAAAAGAGGAGATTTTGGGGGTCACTTTTGACTCTGATATTTTCCCAAGTCAGGATATAAGGCCTCTTTATCGCTATACGGTCATGTTGGGTGGCACAAAATTCCCCCAAATGGTTGAAAAAAGTCCTTCCGAGCTCTTGAAGCTCGCCCGGCAAGCCCTTGCTAATCATCTTGGGGTAAGAGATGATCCCCTTTTTACACAGATTTCTCTCGCTAAAAATGCAATCCCCCAGTATCTCCTCCATCACAGAACACTTCTCTCTCAAATCGAGAGAGCTCTGCCAAGAGAACTCCTTATTACAGGGAGCTCCTTCTATGGGGTCGGGATTAATGACTGCATCGACCATGCAGAGAAAACTGCAAAAAAGTTAAATTTACTCTTGTAAAGGAAGCATTTTTTATTTATAATTACTTTACAAAAAAAACTTTGGCCATAACAAATGTATATCTGTAGAAAGATTTTTTCCCCCTTCCTTCTCCCTGAAAATCCCTTAGATGGAAAGAGAGAAATCGATCGAAAAGCCGTGTGCATTGGAATTGGGATTACCCTTTTTGCAGTTTCAATCATCACAGCATTTATAGCCATGTGGATTGGAATCGTTGGGGTAACTGCTCTAGGAGAGGGAACCTTCTTTGAAATACTAATCCTACCCATGAAGGGAGCTATTGGCCTTACTATTGCCGGAGGCGGGTGGCTATTTCTCTCTCTCTTGACAGTTGGCGGACTCCTTATCCGCTATTGTACCCCAAAGAGTAAACCCTCTACTTTGCCACGTTCTATCCCATCCACTTCCCCCCAAGATAGTGAAATACAACGCATTATAAATTCCATGAATCAGCAGTGCCAAACCGATAATACTCACCTTTTCACAGTATTCCATATTCAACAGGAAAATGGTTGGAAGACTCATAGCATAAATGGCGCTCCTTTCACAGTGACTAAAAATCGGTATTGCATCCATGTTAGCGAAATCGACCCAATTTGTGTGGATTATACTTTGTTTCCCGACCACCAATCCTCTCAGGAAGTCGATCAATTTATTAATGATCGCCTTAAAGGATTCACAAGATTCGAAAATTAATTTATATCTTTAAAACATCTTTTTTATTATAATATTTAATAAATAGTTATTAAAGTTAATAAAAATGATCAAGGGTTGTAAAGATTTCTTTTCACTTCCATTTTTTCTAGAGAGCGACCCAGACCAAAAAAGGGATATCGATAGATTTGCTGTGAAGAAACTGATTCTCCTTGGATTCTTTGCTCTATCGATCATCGTTGCATTGGGAGCTCTTTTCGTGAGCATTACTGGAGGTATCGGACTAAAGATTGGCTTAGCCCATATTTTGGAACTTGTCGGCCTGAAATTATCCATGAATAGCTTTTTAACAATGGGCCTTCTGGGAGGGGGTTGGATTATTTGCAGTCTTATTATCTTTGCCTTATCAACGACCAAACTTGCTTCAGTCTTTTCAAAGAAGGATCCTGCTATTGAAGATGAAGTTGTAAGAAAAGTTACAGAAGAGACTTATATCGAAGAAACATTTGAAAATGGATATAAGGTATTTGAACTCTATGACCAGGAAGCTGTTTCTGAGTTCAGAGCGATTTTAAAAAAGTCACCTAAACCTAAAAATAATCGCTCTGAAATCTATACCATTATCAAAAATGTCGCCGATGAGACGCTTGTTTTTACTGATGCCTGGAAAAGTTACAAAGTGGCTGTTGGAGAGTATGGCATTGCTATTCTCTCCCCTCTTCCCACGAAGCAATTATCCGATACGCTCTACCACTACTCCTTCGAAGGCCCCTTTAAAACCATCGACACCGTAAGCAAGCATCTCTCTCCCCCAACCAATTAAACACCAAAAAAATCACCACAGACTCGGCTTTAGAATTTTTATTTTAACCCATTAATTCAGAGTCGGGCACGCACGCGGGTGTATAGTTTCAAGACATAGTTTACACTTTGTGTCAGGACATGGTTTACACTTTTGGACTAAAACTAGCTAATCGACTATATGTTCCAGTGCTGGACAATAGGGAAGCGGCGGCCAACAGTAAAAGCCTTCTTAGTGACACGCAAACCCGGAGGAGATTGTCTTCTCTTGTATTCGTTTAAATGAATTCTTCGGACTAGCTCCTTAACAAGAGAGAGGTCCAATCCATGCTTTTCCGCAATCTCTTCGGGTGAGCTATGCTCTTCGACATACTCTTCAAGGACTGTATCAACAATAGAATATTCAGGCAGCGAATCGGTATCTCTTTGAGAGGGCCGTAGCTCTGCTGTCGGAGGCTTTTTGATAATGGACTTAGGGATCACTTCTTTTTTACGATTAATATAATCAGCCAAAAGATAGACCTGTCTCTTGGTAACATCTGCTAGAACAGAAAGCCCTCCGCAAGCATCCCCATAGAGTGTGAAATATCCCATAGCCATTTCGCTCTTATTCCCCGTGCTTAAAACGAGATAACCAAACTTATTTGAAAAAGCCATCAGAATCATCCCCCGAATTCTAGCCTGAAGATTCTCCTCCGTTGTATCAAAAGGCAGATCTTTAAATTCGGGCTTTAAAAGTTCTAAAAAGCATTCGAAGGGCTTTTCAATGCTGAGACTCTTTAGAGAAATTCCAAGGTTTTTAACGAGTCCTAACGCATCTTTAAAGCTTAAGGGACTAGAAAACTGCGAAGGAAGAGCCAGGGCCAGTACATTTTCTTTACCAAGTGCCTCCTTGGCAATACATGCAACAACTGCCGAATCAATTCCGCCGGATAAGCCCAAAGCTGCTTTTTTAAACCCAAGCTTTGAAAAATAATCCCTCACACCCAAAACAAGAGCAGAATAGAGTTCTTCAATAGGATTGCTTGTGGGAGGGGAGCTTCTCCCCTTTTTTTCGGTATCTACAAGAAGAATCTCCTCTTGAAATCCCGTTGCAAGAGTCGTGATACGCCCTTTGGCATCGACAGCAAGGCTATAGCCATCAAAAATCAGACTATCATTGCCTCCAATCTGATTGCACAAGATAACCGGACATCCCAAAGTTTTGGCAGCTTTTGATAAGACCTCAAAACGATCTAGGTGGCGTCTCTGAAAAAAGGGAGAGGCGGAGAGATTGAGAAGAAGCTCCGGAGCTTTACTTTTCAATTCTAAAACGGGATCTCTCAGATAGCGGCTATACCCTACAGCATCCGCATGTTGCCAGAGATCTTCGCAGATGGTGATGGCAATACGCTTCCCCCTGATGCTCCAGAGATCCGTTTGGGCTGCGGGTTCAAAATACCTCCTTTCGGAAAAAACATCATAGTCAGGAAGGAGAGATTTATCCTGAAAACCAACAAGTGTACCATTTTCAATGATGGCCGCGGTATTGAAGAGCCCTTTTTCAGAATAAGAGGGATTTTCCCGGACAGTTCCGATAATTGCCGTGATCCCATGTGTCAAATCGACAATCTCAAAGAGAGTCTTTTGAACCTCTTCAATAAATCCGGGAAGAAGAAGCAGATCCTCAGGAGGATATCCTGTCAGGGCAAGTTCCGGGAAAAGAACAATCTCCGCTTTTAAAGATTTGGCTTTTTCTATAGCTGCCAGAATCTTTGCCTTATTAAAGGGGAGATCCCCAACGATGGGATTAATCTGGGCAATAGCTACTTGCAAGGCTTTTAACTCCCAAAGTCGTCAAGGACGATATTTTCTCTTGGCACTCCATAATCATCAAGGAGTTTTAAGATGGAAGTATTATGAAGAGGCGGTCCGCAAACATAGTAGAGAGCCTCTTCAGGTTCTTCCATAGATTTTAACTGTCCCTGTTCAAAGGCTCGAAAGAGATAATTCGTTTTAAGGGGGTCATCCTTGGGCCACCCTGCCTGGAGATCTTCTGGAAGGGGCTCTGAAAGGACAAGATGATATCTAAAATTGGAATGCTCTTTATTTAAAATCTCATACTCCTCCTGATAGATGTTCTCTTTTAAAGAACGTGCACCATACCAGAGATCAACTTCTCTCTTTGTATTCTCTGTTTTAAAGAGCTGCAAGATATGTGATCGGCCAAAAGAGGAGCCGGCTCCTCCAATCAAAAAGATCAGGGGCCTTGTGTCTGCAATCATAAAAGATTCCCCATAGGGCCCGCTGAGCTTCACTTTATCACCTGGCTTTAAGCTAAAGGTATAAGATGAACGGATCCCCCAAGGGACTTGTTCCATCATCTGCCCTTTGACAAAAGGGGGAGTTGCTATGCGAATATTAAACTTAATAATCTCTCCTTCAGCGGGATAAGATGCCATTGAGTAGGCCCGGATCACCTCGTCATTCGAGAGGTGGGAAAAATCAATCGGCCTGGCAAAGAGGTTGTATTTTTCCCAATCGGCATAAAATTTGGGATCCATGGTGGCTTTCCAATCATCGGTATTTGTTTTAAAAGAGGGAACATGGAATTGGAGATACCCTCCCGATTTATAGGGAATGATCTCCCCTTGCGGCAAAGCAATCACCAACTCTTTAATAAAGGTGGCAACATTATCATTGCTGACGACGCGCCCCGCCCACTCTTTGACTTCAAGATAGCGCTCCTCGATATGGATGTGCAGATCATGTTTCACTTTAAGCTGGCAGGAGAGGCGCCAACCCTCTTGCAGCTGCTTTTTTGTAAAGGTTGCTTTATCTGTCTCAAGGGGCTCCTCCTTACCCTCAAAAACCTGGAGGCGGCACTGCTTGCATGTCGCCTTGCCCCCGCAGGGAGAGGGAACGGGAATGCCCTCTCTTGTCAAGGCCGAAAGGAGTGTTTGACCACCTGCGACCCTCTTTGTAAGAGCCTCATCCTCGTTGATTTTTATCTTCACCTCTTCGCTATTAACAAGTTTTTTTCTGACGAAGAGAATCATTCCAGCCAGGGCCACCCCAATTGCAATAAAGGCAGCGGCGGCAGCAACGACTAGAGTAAGACCTTGAGTGAGTTCTGATTCAGCTAGTAATATCACTAGAAGACCGGCATACGAAAAGAAATAGAATAAACTATTCCAGCTATAGCGTGAAATGTTTTTTCTCTTCAAGTGAATCAATAGCATTCGGTATATCTATGATCTATGAAACCAAGAGAGCACTGGGGTTCCCGTTTAGGATTTTTACTAGCAACAGCTGGATCAGCAATTGGTCTTGGCAGTTTGTGGAAGTTTCCCTATGTGA
>JABDDZ010000024.1:0-1218 GCA_013287335.1 Chlamydiota bacterium
TTAAAGGGAGAATTAGATAGTACAAATTAATGATTAAGTGGAACAGTTAGTTTGACAGCCTATAAAAAGTTAAAATAAATATTATAAGAATAAATTAACTAAATTTAACCTTAGGGGGTATTAAAATGAATGAAAACAAGTATGAAGAGGAAGTTGTTTCCATCATCCATGAAGATGGTGTAGACCAATCAGAGGGAAAAAATGTAGTTTCCATTACTGAGGCTGCAAAAATTAATAATGTAACTCGCCAAGCTATCTACGTAGCAATTAAGCAAAAAAAGCTTAGAGCAACCAAGAAGACTCGATGGGAAATCGATTTGAAAGATCTTGAGGAGTATCGTAAGAATAAGTATTCCAGAACAAAATCGATGTTTGACGGATCCCTTCTTTTTGACAATGACAGAGGGTACTTTTCTGTAAACCAGGTTGCAAAAATTCTTGGGGTACCGGCGCAAAAGGTCTATTACGCCACGCGCACCGGAAAACTTAAAGGATCTCGCAAAGGAGCTGCTTGGGTGATTCATACAGAAGAAGTTAGAAGGTACCAAGATGAGTACCTAGAGAAGAAATTATCCCGTCGCAAAGTTGTATAGTTAGCTTGCGAAACGAAAATTCTTTTCTTCCATATCCCAGGGCGGATGTACCAGAAGTCATCGCCCTGGGCTATTCCTGTGTATAGCGATCAGTCTATTTATTGAATATTAATAATTTAAAGTTACAATTATACTGCGTTAATGAGAATATAAATATGGCTTTAGAGAAATTAACAATCAATCAAACATCTTGCGCATTTGTCATGAGAAATATAGGCAAGATCCTTGTGGCAACAATTGTCGTTGGATGTCTTGCGCTGGCTATCTTTGGAAGTTTAGGATGGATCGGTGCAACAAGTTTTGCTAAAGGAGATCTTGCTTTTCTACATCTAGATCGACTTAATCTCCTTTTAACTCGCCACATTGCGTGGATGCCTCAGGCAATGGTTGGCGCTGGCTTTGGTATGCCTACTCTACTGGGCTTAATTGGAGCTATTGTTCTACTTATTCAACGAAGAAGAAGCTCTTATGCCCCTCTTCCTGAAAATGTAAAAGCATTAGTTATAGAACCCGACATACTCTCTTACTCACATTTCGAATCTCGAATGAAAGAAAGCACAGAAAATGTAAAAAAAATCTTCCAAGACCAAAAATTTCTAAAGTTTATGTTTCAAAATTCTATAAT
>JABDDZ010000024.1:1228-20967 GCA_013287335.1 Chlamydiota bacterium
TATATACATAAATTAACCGGAAAAGATGACCCAACGGGCATAAATCATTTTCAAGTATACACTTCTCATAAAGATAGGGAAGATGTAGATGAATATAGAATAGAAGCTGCGCCTCATCTCTCCTTTGATAGAATGGCTGGCCCGATTCGAACGCAAAGAAACTATGCAGTCACAAAATTTGAAAATCTAACAGCCCTTCAGAAGATTGCAGATCAATCAGGTGACGAATTCGCCGGCAATCTGGAAATCTCTTATTAAAAGCTGGATACTGCTTTTATTATGAAAACGGTTGATCTGGGGCGTATAAGCAATACGGAGTGTCAAGTTCCGTTTTCGAATTTGAGCTGCTCGCCCTCCCATCCCAAATCCAATCCCTTCAAGCATTCTGTCTCCCTGTTCTAAATAGAGTTTTAAGTGGGAACCTCCAATGACTTTTGGAGGCCAGGCCTGTCTAGCTTCACAATAAAGAATAGGTTGAGGATTCTCATTTCCATGTGGTTCAAAGAGTTCAAGCGAGGAGAGGAGATCATAAGAGAGATCTTGGAAATTTGCCGGTGCATCTAAATAGAGTTTTGAGAGGATATCATGATCTTTGAGCGAGGCATTGGCAATGTGAATAAACTTCTTTTTGAACTTCTCGATATTTTCCTCCTTGATCATCATTCCCGCAGCAAAATCATGGCCTCCAAAGTTTATAAGAAGATCCCCGCATTGTTTCAAAACAGGAAGAAGGGGAAACTCACGGATTGTACGAATAGATCCCTTACCTACTCCATGGTCAACGGCAATCATGATCGTTGGCCTGTTGTAAAGCTTGGCAATGCGTGCAGAGATGATAGGAATCACACCAGGATGCCATTTTTTTGAGCCTAAAACAATTGCGCGATTTGCGAGAATTTCAGGGTTAGTTGAAAGCATTTTCTCTACGTCGATTGCAACTACCTGCTCAACTTTTTGTCTTTCCAGATTAAAGAGATCGAGTTCTTTTGCTAAATTCTCAGCTTGGTTTTCATCTCTTACAAGAAGAAGCTGAACCCCTTTGCGAGGATCTGCTACTCGTCCTAAGCTATTCATGCGGGGGGCAATTTTAGAGGCAATGTCCACAGTGGAGATCTCTGATCTCTCGACGCCACAGACAGAGAAGAGCTTTACAAGTCCAATGCGCCTTGTTTTTTGTAACTGTAGAAGACCATAGCGCACCAAGATACGATTCTCTCCAAGAAGTGCACCCATGTCTGCAATAGTTCCAAGGGCTACAAGGTCAAGATAGACCTTAAGGTCTATCTTCTTTTTAGAGATCAAATCTTTGGAGACAAGAAAATTTGTAAGACCATGGACAAGCTTAAAGGCGACACCCACTCCTGTAAGTTCCCGATTGGGATATTTCTGGTTGACAAGCTTGGGATTTAGAGTCGCTATACATAGAGGAATTTTGTCTGTCGGCTCATGGTGATCGGTAATAATGACATCAATTTTTTGGGATATAATTTTTTCAATCTCTTTTGCGGCGGTAATTCCGCAATCGACTGTGATCATGAGAGTACAATGACTCTCCTTTGCAACCTCAAGTCCATCAAGGAAAAGATCTTGACGAGAGACATTCTGATTGGGGACATAGTAGTAGACCTTGCAGCCAATGCGCGACAAAAAATCCGCAAGAAGGGCTGTGCCTGTCATTCCATCTACATCATTATCTCCATAAATAAGAATGCCTTCAGAATTTTGAAGCGCTTCGTAAATTCTCTTTACAGCTTTATTCATCTCTAAAAAAAGCTTTGGATCATGAAGGTCGGGCAGCTTTGAGTAGAGGTAGTGGTGAATCTGATCTATAGTGCTAAATCCCCTTGATATTAGAATTTGAGCTGTAATCGGGTGAAATCGAAACTCCTTAACGATCTCGTCGAGCCACTTCGGGTCTTCTTTTGGATAGACCCAGACGGGCTCGCTTGGTTGTTGATAGTCCATTTATCTTCTCCGTTCATAATTCGGAAGATACCATAAAAAAGGATAAAGGATAAAGGATGAACGAGGGCCCCTTAAGGATAAAAAACTCTCCTGCAAAAAGAGAGAATGTTTCCAGAATGAAAAGCTAAAAAGTTAAATTAATTACCACAGATCAAGAGAGAAGAGGAATGTAAATAATAACAGGTAGGCCACGATGGGCAGGATAGATTTATAATGTTACTCCCAACTCTTTTTGTTAGAGAATATTATATAATTATTTCTCTCCTGCCTATCCTGTTATTAAATTTTATTTAGCAACTGAGCTCTTCCTGTGCCCATTTTTTCATGGATTGGTGTGGGGTTTGGGTTCTTCCAGCCTGCGAGCTTCTTTATTGTGAAAGTAGAGAAGAAGGGCAGAAGCAACATAAAGCGAAGAGAGAGTACCAATTGCAACTCCGATTGTCATGACAAGAGCGAAATTTAAAATCGATGCTCCTCCAAAGATCAGCAGGGCAAGCAGGACAACAAGGGTTGTTCCGGAAGTCATGATGGTTCGAGAGAGGGTTGCATTTAAAGCATGGTTGACAATCTCATGGAACTTAACCTTGCGCATGATACGCAAGTCTTCCCGGATTCTATCGAAGATAATAATTGTATCATTCAGCGAATAGCCGACAATTGTCAAAAGCGCTGCAATCACCTGCAAGTCTATCTGCACACTGCTAAAGAAGAGGTGGAGGATTGCAAGCAGCCCCACTGTAATTGCAAGATCGTGGGCTAGGGCGATCGTTGCGCTGATTGCAAACTTAAACTCAAAGCGGAATGTGATATAGATCAAGATTGCAATGAGAGCAAGACCAAGTCCAATGAGGGCATTATTGCGCATAGTGTCCGAAAGCTGGCCGCTCATCTCGCTCCAATAGAGGTCTAGAGTAGAAAGAGAGGCTGGGTTCAACTCAAGTCCTCCCAGTTCAAGAGCATTGACAATCCAGACAATGCGCGGATTCTTCTGATAGTTAAAGAGGGGATTGGCGGGTGGCTCCTCGGCATCAATTCCGTGATAAGGACCTCCTGGAAGCTCAAGCTTTGTACTTAATTGGAGCCTTAGCTGATAGGGTTTATTGAGTTCGCGGATTTGGAAGTCAGAGGGGCGCGATCCTGCAAGCTCTATGGCCTTTGTCGCTTTAAGACGATAATCCGTTCCAGGCTGCTCTTTAAGATCGACACGGAGAGAATAACCGCCTGTAAAATCCATGCCAAAGATTGTCTGGCGCTCCATAATAAAGCAAGCAGCTCCAATAACCAAAATAACAAGACTAATAGCTACCATTAGCTTCGACTGTTTCAAAAAGTCGATGGTTGTTTTGCCAAAAAAGCGGGCCATCTTAAGAACTTTATTCTTGGAATTCTGCACCCAGCCGGCAAAGAAAAAACGGGTGACAAAGAGCGCTGTGAACATCGAAGAGAGAATCCCGATGATCAAAGTCAATGCTAATCCCTTTACAGGGCCGGAATCAAAGTTGAGCAGGATCACCGCAGCGATGATCGTTGTGATGTTTGAATCGACAATGGCTGAAAAAGCTTTGCGATAACCTGCCTGGATTGCAGAGGGGAGGCGGTTTGAGATTGCAAACTCCTCTCGGATGCGTTCAAAGACAAGCACATTGGCATCTACAGACATTCCTATCGCCAGAATGATACCGGCAAGACCGGGAAGAGTTAGTGCGGCGCCTAGATTTTGTAAAACAGCCCAGATGATAAGGAGATTAAAAAGAACAGCAAAAGATGCGACAACTCCCGCAAAACGGTAGTAGGAGCACATAATCGCAATTACGGCTAAAAGGCCGATAAGCGAGGCTAAGATCCCTTGAAATCTCTGCTCTTTTCCAAGATCGGGGCTGATATTTTCCTGTGAGAGAATATAAGGCGTAAAACTGAGAGAGCCAGCCTTTAAGTCTGCTGCCAACTGATTGATCTCTCTTTGAGAGAAGTGGCCAGAAATCCGCGCCTTTTCACGCAAAGGAGCATGGAGTGCAGGTGCACTAATAATCGATCCGTTGAGGATCACAGCCATTCTCCATCCCTTACCATCCTTGGAGTAATTCTCTTGAGGAGTACCGGCAATCTTTTCTCCAGAGAATTGGGAGGTCCAGGCGTAGAAATCGTCGCGGGGACTCATTTTTTGACCATCCCGATCGGTATAACCTCCGCGGACTCCAAAATTAAGGACATTCCCATCTTGTGAATCATAGCTTGTGTGGACATCGATAAGGTCTGCCCCTTCAAGAGCGAAGTTGTGGAAGACAACAGTCAGGGGGTTAGTCTGTCCCTGCCAATCGGTGAAATCTTTTCCTCGATAAACAGAGATTGCCGAAAGGGAATCATCAAAATGACTTGTAGGAAGGGGAGCCTTTGGTCCTGCAAGGTGTAGCCCGTTAGCAACAAGAAGTTTAGCATGGCTGCTAATGGGGTGGAACTCTCCCGATTCAGTGCCTCCTAAATGTTTCCAAGCGATATCGTTGATGCTTTGAATATCAGTCCGATTTGTAATCACAGCCTCATTCCAAACCTCTTCGAGGAATGTATTGACAGCCTCGGCAAGGGTAGGGTTGTTCGAGGTGAATTTTTCATTGACTACATGGAAATACATCGCAGAAGCCTGAATGAGATCTTGCGCAGAAAGGCCTTGGGATCCAGGAAAGTCAAGAACGATGGTTGAACCCTCAGTTCGGATTCCTACCTCTGAAACACCTAGACGATTGACACGAGAGTAGAGTTCATTGGAGGCTTGTTTAAGGTCAGCTTCATCAGAGATAAGCTGGTTATTTTTATTCTTAAGGCCAATGCGGACGGTTTTTCCCCCAGAGAGATCAAGACCCCATTTAAGGATTTTACGACTATCTCCACGGAAATATTTAGTTGTGCTGAGCAAAAAGTTATCCCATAAGACATTCTTTGTAGGTTTGGGGACCTCCTGCTTTGCACCAGGCAAAAGGCTCACGCGCGAGGCATGGTATTCATCTCTCCATTTGATAAGATCTTCATGGATAAGAGTATCGATCTTGTTCCGGGTTAAGATTCTCTGTTCCATGTTAGTAAACTCTAACAGGGCATATTGCTTATTCCCTTTGACAGAAAAGTCTTCCCGGGTAGCCGCAAGCAGGTAGGAGTAGTAATCATCGAGTTCAAAGATCAGATCATTTTTAAAATCAGAGGGAAGATCGGAATTTTTGGCAAGATAGGCAATAAACCCATTCTGCCTTAAAATTTCGCTAAGAGAGCGCACTTCTTCCTGAAATGCTCTCTTAGCATCGCTATCTGGAAGAGCTTCATATTTGTTTTGAAGCGAAACAAATCCTTTGGCAACGACATAGAGTGATCCATTGCGAAATCCTTGAGGGGGATTAGCATCCAGGATAGGGGCGTAGGTCACAAGGCCGAGTTTCTGATCTTCTTTAGGGAGCTTTTTAAAAGCAGCATAATCGATCACAGGATAATCCTGAGAGGAGAGCTCTCCCTCTTTCGGACTCCAAGATTTTAGAAGAGTTTCCAGGTTATTAGATTGGAGCTGCGCAATTTCACCGATATTAAAAGCTAAAAGGGAGGAGCTATTAGTCAGCTGATTCAAGATTACGGCAAACCCTCCAACAGTTGGTGAGATAGTCTCTTCCGAACTGCGCGCAACAGAGGCAATTTCATTAAATAAAAGCTGGCCCAGTTTCTCTTTTTTAATTGCGTCATTTTCAGTTGTGATCATTTGCGATTTTACAAGGGAGACATCATCATGGAGGATGATATCGATTGTATCCTTGTTCCAATCGATCATCAGTTTGTTAACAAAAGGGTTTAAATTTCCTATCTCAAGATATTGCACCTTAGATTCAGAAATGGGTTCTTTGCGCAAGCTTGCCTGGATATCTGCTAATGAGAGGGGAGAGCTTCCCGATTCAAAAAGAGAGGCATTGCGTTTGACAATCAGAAGAGCTGCGTTAAGAATGCCTTTTTGGTTTTCAAGAGTTTCAAGTTTTTGCTGCTCAATAGAAGAGAGAAAACCTCCCTCAGCATTGAGTTTTTCTCTTTTGGCCTCCATTTCTTGGAGCTGCTTGTGCAGATCGATATCTGCTCTTTCAAGACGGTGGATAAAAGCTTGCACGAGCTCTGCTTTACTCTCTTTAGAATTGGTTTGAGTAAAATTTGAGAAATAACGCTCGGTAATGGGACTCTTTTCTCCAAAAATATTCTCATACTCAACAATGGAGCGGGAGAGACGGATGAGTTCTTCTCTTTGTTTATCGTTCTCACTCTTCAAAGGGGTAGATAGGAATCTGGCATTCTTAGATTCCCCTCCAAATCCCAGAGCTATTTGGGCTGCGCGGGAATTAATTAGGTCACGGAACTCTTCGGAGATCTCTCCATTCGCTTGGTGTTTGGGAATGTAGGTGAAATAGGAGTTTAGCTCTTTAGGATTTAAATGCACGCCGATGCGGCGTTCTACCCATACTGTGTTACTCCCCTCTTTAGAATAGGAGGGGGAGAGTTGAGCCGGAATAAAAGGGATGAGAGCCCCGGCCCTATAAAGAGTTTTTTCGAAGAGGCTAGCGCCTTCAATAGATGGAAAGACTACTTTTGCAACTCTTGGATTTGCAGGATCTAGTGTGATAGATGTGGGTTTTAGTCCAAGATTTTTGCTTTGGGCTTTAATCCAGGAAATTGTAAAGTTTTCCAGATTGTTGACCCGTTCAACAATGGAGGCTGCGACTTTAGCCGCTTCTTCTTTTCCAACCGGTTTATTGAGAGGCTTAGAATAATAGAAGATTGTGGGAAAAATATTGTAAATAGTTAATACCACAACAGCTAAAATTAAAAAGAACTGCCAACGCTTTCGTTTTTCCATGAATTGACCTAAAAAAATTAAGAATTAAGGAACACCTTCTCTATAAACGCATGTTTTGAGCAGGCTTTCTTAAAAGAGACAGTCTAACTAAAATGCAACGATTGTTTCAACACCCAACTTCTACGAGTGTCTGTAAAAAAATTAAACGCAAAGACGCAAAGCCCCAAAGCCGCAAAGAGAAGTTTATTAGATTTATAAAAACTACTAACAATAAGATTGTTATAGGAATAAATCTATAAACAAGTTGGAATAGGAAGATAAGGATGGTCGCTTCTTCTTATTCGCTCTTTGCGGCTTTGGGGCTTTGCGTCTTTGCGTTTAATTTTTTTGCACTACTAATGTCTTGATGCGAGAGGAATTTGATGCAAAACTGCTTTTCGTGTATCGTAATTCAGGTTCTAGTAATAGGGTAAAAACAAAAATTTTAATAATGAGGTTTTGTCTTGGCCTTCGCAACCGAAGTTGAAAATCAATTGAACTCCCCCAAAGAGATCGCTTCTCAAAAAGAGAACCATTTTTTCTCTGATGAGGAAGTAGCTTTGGTAAGAGGAGAGGCGATTCCTCGGCATGTTGCAATCATTATGGATGGAAACCGTCGCTGGGCCAGAAAGAAGATCGAACAGGATAACCCAGCTTCGAAAGGCCAGTCCATTGTGATTAAAAAAGAGATCACAGTCGGGCATTATTCAGGGGCTGCAAATGTTTTAGATATCGTGCGGGCCTCCCAGGAGTTGGGGATTGAAATTTTGACTCTCTTTGCATTTTCTACGGAAAATTGGAAGAGATCCTCCTTTGAAGTGGATTCTTTGCTAAAAATATTTGAATCCTTCTTAAGGGATAATCAGAAAAAAATGGTTGATGAGGGAGTCAGATTCCATGCTATTGGGGAACTCGGCCCCTTTCCCCTCAGCCTAAAAAACAGGATCGAAGAGGTTGAAGAGAGGACAATGCAGGGCAAGAGCATTGATCTCGTTGTTGCCTTTAACTATGGGGGAAGAGATGAGCTCTGTCGCGCTTTTAAAAAAATGTATTGTGATGTTAGCTTCGGTTTTTTAGATCCAGATATTATCTCTCCTGAAACAATCGGCAGCTATCTTGATACGGCGCCCTGGAGAGATCCGGATCTTTTAATCAGAACAAGCGGGGAGATGCGCATTAGTAATTTTCTTTTATGGCAGCTAGCTTATTCGGAAATCTATGTCACAAATGTTCTCTGGCCCGACTTTACAGCAAATGACCTATTCAAGGCTGTTCGAGAGTTTCAGTTAAGGGAGAGACGCGTTGGAATCTGATCCCCTTTCTAACAAGACTCCTAATCGGAAGATGGGGGATTTAAAGCACCGAACGCTTATCAATGGCATTGGCGGCATACTTCTTCTCCTCTTTATTTTTTTTGCAGAATTTCCCTACTTCCGCTGGTTTTTTACAGGAGCTATTGCACTTATTTGCGCCTTTGCAGTCTACGAGTTTTATGGACTTGTGAAGAAAAAAGGTTTCGATCCGGCCGTAACGCTTGGAATTGTAGTAGCAGTTTTATATATCTATGCCTCTTTTATCAAAACTCAAAGCATAAGCGATAGAGGTTCAGCTTTTTGGGATAACAGTCCTACGATCATTCTGGCACTGACCTTTTTTGCCTCTTTTGCATTCTTCGCTGTTACACGCAAGAGTCCCATTGTCAATATTGCTACAACTTTTTTTGGCATTGTCTATCTGGCTATACCGCTCAGCCTGGTTATCAGGATTGCCTATTTTTTTAATTATCATGGACTTCAAGATCTCTATTTTGAAGGAAGCTGGTGGCTTCTCTATCTTCTTGCCGTAACAAAAAGCGGAGATATGGGTGGATACTTTATAGGTAGATACTTTGGAAGGCATAAACTTGCCCACTATTTAAGCCCAAACAAAACTCTCGAGGGAGCAGTCGGTGGTCTTGTGGCATCTACCCTCATCAGCTGTCTAGTCTGTTATGCCGGGAAGCAATTTAATGTTTTTGTCCACTTCTCTTATTTTGCAGCCCTTATTATGGGAGTTGTGATCGGCATCTTGGGGCAAATAGGAGATCTGGCTGAATCTCTTCTGAAAAGAGATGCGAAGGTCAAAGATAGCAGCCATATTCCCGGTGTGGGGGGAGTACTTGATATGATTGACTCTTTAATATTTACTATTCCCATAGTTTACATCTTCCTAAAAATTTACTATAGCTCCACTCTGCATTCGGTATAACCAAGTATGATTATTACAATTGATGGGCCTTCGGGCACAGGAAAAACAACGATTGCGCAGATCGTTGCTAAAAGACTTGGGCTTGTCTATTTTGATACAGGAGCAATGTATAGGAGCGCCGCTTATCTTATTCTTAAGAATCAGATCGACTGGTGCGATGAGAGCATTTTAAAAGATTTCCTTCAGAATTTTACCTTTGAAATTGGGGAGAATACAAAAGAAAAGCGTTATTTTGCCAATGGGGAGGATGTCACAGAGAGCATACGGACCCCTGAGATTTCACAGTTTGCCTCTCTTGTCTCAACAGTAAAAATCCTCCGCGAAGACCTCGTTGCCAAGCAGCGTCTTTTTGGGAAAAAAAGGGCTTCCGCGCTCTTTGAAGGGCGTGATATGGGGAGTGTTGTCTTTCCTGATGCAGAGGTTAAAATTTTTTTAACAGCAACAGATGAGGTAAGGGCGCAAAGACGCTTCAAAGAGCTCTCTCAAAAGATCTCCGTTGATTTTGAAACAGTTCTGCAAGAGGTGAAGGAGAGAGACCATAGAGATTCAACGCGCGCCATTTCTCCCTTAAAGCCGGCTGATGATGCTATTATGTTAGATACAACCCACCTAGGCATCGAAGAGGTTGCAGATCGCATTATTGAAATTATAAGAAGTTTTTAATCATGGGCATCGTACGAAAAACAGCAGTGGTTATTGTGGGAACTTTTTTTAAGCTCCTTTATCGCCATAAGGTCTATGGAACAGAGAATATGCCTAAGGGAGCCGCTATTATCGCTTCCAACCATTGCTCTTTTTATGATCCTCCGATTATTGGGGTCTCCTCAACGGATTATATCCATTTTTTAGCAAGAGGATCGCTATTTCGATTTCCCCTTTTTGCCTGGCTGCTCCGGGAACTTGCGACACATCCCGTAGCACGGGGAAAGGGGAATACAGAGACTTTCAAAAAGGCCTATGCTTTTTTAAATAACGGAGAGAAAGTGGCGATCTTTCCCGAGGGGAAAAGAAGCAAAGATGGAATGATTGGTGAGGGTCTTTTGGGAACAAGCGTTCTTGTGATGCGCTCAAGGGCCCTTGTTGTTCCCACATATGTGCATGGGACATATGAGATTTGGAATGCCCGAAAGAAGTTTCCCAAGTTAAAGGGAAGGATGGCCTGCGTCTTTGGAAAGCCTATTGATTTTTCAGATCTCTTCTCTCTTGAAGATAAGAAGGAGGCGCAGAAGCTCATTGTTGCTAAAATTATGGATGCGATTAAAAAGTTGAGAGAGTGGTACCTTGCCGGTGCCCACGGCACCCCTCCCTAAATTCAATCACTACAGAGACAACAGACCAGACTTTAAGATTTTTTGAGTCATAGATTTAAGGAATAACAGGATAAGGGATATTATTTCCTAAGACAAAGACTTGAGAGTAACATTATAAATCTATCCTGCCTATCCTGTTACTAAATTTTTATGAGTATGAACTATGGAAGATTTATTACTGACTGATGTGCTGACATGCAAGTTTGGGCAGGCTTTGAAAGCTGCTTTCCCAAGTCTTGAGGCAAGCGAACTCTCTATTGAATTGACCCCAGCAACGGCTGAAAAGTTTGGCCACTATCAGGTAAATAGTGCCATGCGGCTCTCCCGTTCCTTAAAACAGCCGCCTCGAAAAATCGCTGAGGCAATTGTTCAACATCTCGATAAAGAACACCTATTGCAAGTCGAGATTGCAGGACCGGGATTTATTAATATCACCTTTGAATCGGAGTTTTTGGCGAGTCTTCTCCAAAAAGTTCTTCTCGATCCCTTCTTGGGCGTCTCGCGACCTAAAAAAATCGAACGGATCGTTGTGGAATTTTCCGCTCCTAATATTGCTAAAGAGATGCATGTCGGACATCTCCGTTCAACAATTATTGGAGAATCGATCGCCCGCCTCTTTGAATTTTTGGGTTATGATGTTTTACGTCTTAACCATATCGGCGATTGGGGCACAGCCTTTGGAATGCTCATCGCTTATATGGAAGAGGAGACTCCCGAGGTTCTTCTAGGTAATCTCAAGACAGACCTCTCCCATCTTATGCACTGGTATCGGGAGTCTAAAAAACGTTTTGATGCGAGCGAGGAGTTTAAAACTCGGGCGCGCCTGAAAGTTGTTGCTCTCCAAGGGGGCGACGCCCAAGCAAAAAAAGCATGGGAGATAATCTGTGATATCTCTAGAAAGGCTTTTCAAGAGATCTATGATCTTTTGGAAGTGACTCTGATTGAACGGGGTGAATCTTTCTATAATCCTGAGCTTCCAAAGATTGTGAATGATCTTGAGAAGAGGGGAATAGCTCAAATCTCACAGGGAGCCACCTGTATCTTTATTGAAGGGTTTGACCTCCCTCTGATGATTCAAAAAACGGATGGAGGCTATACCTATGACACAACAGATCTTGCAGCGATGAAGCAGCGTGTTGAAGTTGAGAAGGCGGATCGCATTATCGTCGTGACAGATAGTGGGCAGAGCCTCCATTTTAAACTTATCTACGAAGCCTCTATAAAAGCTGGATATTTGGACCCCAAAAAAGTTCGTTTTGACCATGTCCCTTTTGGAGTAGTCCTAGGACTTGATGGAAAAAAATTCCGAACAAGGTCGGGCGAGACAGAAAAGCTCATAGATCTTCTTCAGGCTGCAATTGTTAAGGCAAAAGAGATTTTGAAGCAAAGAGAGCATGATCTAACAGACGAGGAGGTTGAGGCCCTTAGCCCAATTTTAGGGATTGATGCTGTAAAATATGCTGATCTTGCCTCAAACCGCATTAGCGACTATGTGTTCAGCTATGACCGGATGCTCCGCTTTGAGGGCAATACAGCAGCATTTATTCTCTACTCTTTTGTGCGTGTCAATGGCATTAAGCGCAAAGCCAAAGATAACAATATAGAGAAGCTGAAAAAAGAGGCTAAAATTACCCTCAAACACTCTTCAGAGATTACTCTTGCCCTCCATCTTCTTCGCTTTGGAGAGACCCTCCAAACATTTAGCGAGGAGCTGACTCCCCATACGTTGACTGAATATCTCTACTTGCTTGCTCAAAAATTTAATGCTTTTTTTCGGGACTGTCAGGTAGTTGGTTCGGAGGATGAGGCCTCACGCTTGCTGATTTGCGAAATTGTTTCCAAAACTCTTGAAAAAGGTCTTCACATTTTAGGTCTACGTACTGTAGATAAAATGTAATGGAATCTATAGAGACAATCACTTTTAAAATTGAGGGCCTCCACTGCGCTGAGGAGATAGCCGTCTTAAAAAAAGTTATTGGAGAAAGAGAAGGGATTATTAATCTGGATTTTAATCTCCTCAACTCCAAGATGACTGTCACTTTCGATCCTCAATATGTTGACTCTTCAAATATCATCCAACTTGTAGCTAGGACAGGGATGAGAGCTGCTCGCTGGGATGATCGAAGAAAGAAGAGAAGATCTTCGCAAAAGTTCTTAAGATTAATTTCAACCTCTCTCTCGTTTCTCTTGCTCGTTACAGGAATCCTTGTCCATATCTATATCTATAAGGGTTTTTATGGCTTTGTAGAGGTAGCGCAAAAAGGAGGTCTCACTTCTTTTCCTGAAAAAATCCTCTATCTCCTCGCTATCATTGCAGGAGTTTGGATGGTTCTTCCCAAAGCCTACTTTTCCATTCGCAACATTAGACCCGATATGAACCTCCTCATGATGATTGCAATTGTGGGAGCGATTGCCATTGGAGAGTGGTTTGAAGCTGCATCGGTTGGCTTTCTCTTCTCTCTTGCTCTTCTCTTGGAAGAGCAGGCGGTTGAAAGAGCTAGGAAGGCTGTCTCCAAACTGCTGGATCTTGCCCCCCCCCGTGCATATCTCTTAGATCGAAAAAGCGGCAAGTTAACCGAAATGGCGGTTGTTGAGGTGGAGGTCGGATCGATCATTTTAATCAGGCCGGGAGAAAAAGTTCCTCTGGATGGAATTGTGGAGGAGGGTAGGTCTTCAATAAACCAGTCCCCTATTACCGGAGAGTCCATTCCAGTCAGTAAAGATATTGGCGATGAAGTCTTTGCAGGAACGCTCAACGAAGAGGGGGCATTGGAAGTGAAGGTCACAAAAAGTGTCCAGAATACCACTTTGGCAAAAATCATCCGCCTAGTTGATGAGGCAAGATCGAAGCGTTCCCAAAATGAGCAGTGGGTTGAAAAATTTGCCCGCATCTATACCCCCCTCATGATTCTCTTTGCTCTTTCGATCATCCTTTTCCCTCCTCTCCTATTAGGAGGCAGCTTTACTCCCTGGATCTACCGGGGGCTTGTCCTTCTTGTGATTGCCTGCCCCTGCGCTCTTGTGATTTCGACTCCCGTCAGCATTGTCTCTGCCCTCACTTCCGCTGCGCGTATGGGAGTTCTGATCAAAGGAGGGATTTTTCTGGAGATAATCGGCCAAATTGAGGCGCTTGCGATGGATAAGACCGGGACTCTTACTTTTGGCCACCCCGAGGTGAGAGAGGTTATTCCCTTAAATGAGCATACTGCGACCGATCTGCTCGTGCTGGCAGCAAGCCTTGAGCAGAAGAGCGAACATCCTATAGCAAGAGCCATCTTAAAAGCGACTGCTTCGAAAAATATAGACTATCCTCTTGCTGAAAACTTTGAAGTTCTAAAAGGAAAAGGGGCAAAAGGAACGATTGCTGGCAAAGAATATTGGATTGGCTCGCACCGTTTTATGCATGATATGGGGCAGGAGAGTGAAGAGATCCATAATCAGGCTCTTCTTCTTGAGGATGCAGGGCATACAATGATTGCTATTGGTACATCTGATCATGTCTGCGGGCTAATCTCTGTAGCTGATAGTCCGAGGCCCTTCATAGAAGAGACAATAAGAGCAATCAAAGCACTAGGTATTAAAAAAATTGTGATGCTGACAGGGGACAATGAGGGAGCTGCAAAAGCTCTTGCGAAGCTCACAGGGGTTGATGAGTACTATGCAGAGCTCCTCCCTGAAGATAAGGTCGAAGCTGTGCGCGAGCTTCAGAGGAAGTTTGGGAGCGTTGCTATGATTGGAGATGGAATCAATGATGCCCCAGCCCTTGCCACAGCAAATATTGGTATTGCGATGGGTGGCATGGGTACGGACGTTGCAATTGAAGTTTCAGATATTGCACTCATGAGTGATGATCTTGCCAAAGTGCCGTGGCTGATTCAGCACTCCCGCCGCACTCTAAGAATTATCAAAGAGAATATTGCATTTGCTTTGGGAGTAAAAGCGATCTTCTTCTTTTTAGCTCTTTTTGAACTTGCAACTCTCTGGATGGCAATCGCTGCAGATACCGGGGCCACCCTCATTGTGATTTCCAATGCCCTCCGTCTTCTAAATCGCAAACAGGAAAGCTAAAAAAAGCGGTGACAAGTCCCTGCACTCCAAATAGATAGCTGCCTTTTGAAATTTGAATCGACTATAAGTCTCGTTTGGGTGGAGCTTGTTTTTCCCCTTTCCATTCCTTTTTTTCCAGCAATAAATCCTGAGCATTACTAATTTCTTTAAATTTCTCTTCGTGCTTAGCTGCCTCAGCCGGATCATGCCCAAACTTATCGGGATGGTGCAGCTTGGCACCCCTTAGATAGGCCTTTCTAATCTCGTCCTCAGTGGCGGTTTGGGGGAGTCCCAGTGTTTTAAATGCAGCTGCTCTCTCTGCTGCTGCCTTTGCTCTTTCAGCTGCTTCAGCTTGTGCTTGTGCTCTTGCATAAGCGCCGGGATCAAATCCTCCAAATCCTCCAGATCCGCCAAAAAAAGGAGCAAATGGATCACCGGCACTTGCACCTCTGCCTCCAAATGGGGTGTGGCCATGGGAAGCTGCCCTTCTAAGGAAATCACGGAGAAGCTCCTCATAGAAGATATCATCAGGTGATCCATGATAGGTCCGCTTTGGTTCTCCCGCACTTTTGTAATGTTTAGGTTCAGACTTAGGGGGGGGGTGAGGCTTAGGCGCAGGATTTGGCTTAGGTTGAGATTTTGGGGGCAGAAGGTCAGAAAAGCCCTCGAGCAGAGTTCTTGCTGTTGTTCCCACAATATTTGGTTTATCGGGATTGATTCCCATCTCTACTAATTTCTTAATGAGCTCTTTTTTTCTGGCAAGAAGATTGGCAGAACCCGCAGCCATTACAGCAACTGCATGAAAAAGGGTATTTCCCTCATTATCTACATATCTTGAAAAGTCTTCATTGTTTGATTTAGCGAAGCTAACGATAATTTCAAAGATTTCAGTTCCCTTTTGAAGAGATAAGTGCATGGGGGTGGAACCGGAGTTACTACGCTTATCATAAAGGTGCTCGAATCCAGCAGAATAAGAGCGGCCTTTACCTAAAAGGAAGCGGGCGATAGTTTTATTCCCATAAGAGGCAGCTAGATGAAGTAGTGTATGCCCGTTCCTGTCTTTCCACATTCTAATCAAGGTATCAGGGAAAATCGAATCAAGAGTCTCCACAGCCTCATTATTATCCCAATGTTTTATCATTAAATGGATGGGAGTGCGGCGATCAGAATTCTGGGCATCTTTAGATGCTCCATATTGATTTAGCACCTTAGCTATCTGATACTCCTTTTTTTCGGCTGCCCAATGAAGCAGGGAGGAGTTGTTTTCCTGCGGATGATTTATTGTTGACCTAAAGCCTTGCTTTTTGACTAAAATTTTGATGTCGACAAGATGATTCATGAGCAAGTAATGGCCCAAAATAACCTTGGACACAGTAGGTTTTTTGAGTTGCTCATCATCGCCATATTCTACAAAGAGAGAGATGAGTTGTTTATCGGGTTTCTTATTTTTTAATATTACATCTAAAGGTGTCTCTTCCTGCTTATTTTTAATACCAAGAGAAGCGCCTGCCTCGAGAAGCTTTTTGGCCAATCCATGGTGTGTGACATAATGAAGAAGGGTATTCCCCTCACCATTTTGCATATTGAGCAATCTCTCTTCTTTCGCAGCATCTACCATTGAGTAAAAAGCATCTATGTGTGGGGTTGTAGTATCGAACTTACCTTTTAAAAGCCAATGAAAAACAGTAGCTTCCGTTGCACCACTTTTGATCGAAGCCCCTTTTTCCAATAATTTCCTTAAGATTATGCTCCAACGTTGATAACGGTGCTGGGCTACCAGTTGCAGGGCAGTTTTGCCCTCCCCATTAGTTTGATTGATCTTTGCACTTGCTGTATTGTCAACGAGATATAGCAAAAAGTTGCTTGGTATTTTTTCAGAGGAACCTTTTAAGCGAAGGTAGTCGTCAGAGTATTTTTCTTGGGATTTCTGGGGCTGTTGTAAAAAATAGAGAAGAGGTGTGATCTTTAAGTCTTTTTGAGCTACTTGCAAAATAGCGTAGGGATCGATTTTTGGAGTTATTCTTTTATCAAAAGCTTCTCGAAGCTTTTGATTTTCTTTAATGAGTTCTCTAGCAGTAAATCTGTTATTATTAGTAGTTTCTGGTTTAATACCGAAGCTTATCAGTTGATCTATCCAGGATTCAATCGTGAGAGGAAGAGGAAAGGCCGGAGGTATTTGGGCAAGAGCATGAAGGAAGGTGTTTCCCTCATTATCTACGCTATTAGCAAAAGGAAGTAGTAAATCTATCAACTTTGGAATTGCTTTGAATGAGCCATGTTTAAAAGCCAAATGCATCGGCGTTTCTCCGGCTAGATTCTTTTGATCGCTCTTCAGGCCGCCATCTAAAAGTAACTGGACAGCTAGAGAGTTATCCCATCTTGCAGCAATATGAAGAAGAGTGTTCCCCGCAGCATCGACCTCTTTTGCAGAAGCGGTAAGAATATTCAAAAGAAAGGACCGATCTTCACAATTTTTAATCGCGCTATCGCAACCTCTCTCTCCCTTCAAATTAGGTATGCAAGGAGAGGCTCCTTCTCTTAGGAGTGCAGCAGCGAGCGTATAATTTTTATTCCTAATGGCTAAATGAAGGCAAGTTGAACCCGTCTCATCTTGAAAATCTATAGACAGGGAGAGGTGAGCAAATAATGCTTTAAGCTCTCCTGGATACTTCCTTATACATAGATAGAGAATGGTGTGCCCATCCTTGTCCAAAGCGCCCAATGCTTCCCTAGGTACCATGACTAAAAGAGATAGGCTATCGTGATAACAGAAGGGATAGCTTTTGAGCCCAAAGTGAATAGGGGTTTCATCTGCTTTATTTTTATGGATTAAAGATGCACTGCCTTCAACAATAAGGCGTTTTGCAAATTGCAACTGGCCTGCTTTAAGAGCTCGATGCAAAGGAGTATTTCCCTCTTCATCCTCTTTTTCAACAAGGCCTTCATCGATGAGCTTTTGTATATCTGGGAAAGCCTCTATCTCTTTTTCGGATGGGGTTGAAGGGGTGGCAACTATTTTGTCCTTCGGAGGAATTATTGAGGTATTTTGGGATATATCCTCCTCTTTTTCCTTCTTCTGAGAAATCGTACTTCTTTTCAAAAGGATAATGCTGACTAAAATAATAGCGAGGAGTCCATCTACTCCTATAACTCCTACTCCAAATGCCAAGAAATAGTTGCTGACAATAGGGCTAAACGTTTGAATGATTTCAAAGTGGCCTAATAAGCCGGAAGTAAAGAGTACAATGGCGGTTATTGCAATGAACGTAATTACCGCAGCAGTTGCTATTTTCACTGTTTTTGAGTAAGAGGAGGAGGCCGGCGGATTAGATGTAGCACTATTTAAATTGCCTGCTTCCGGAAACATTTTTATAGATCTCTCTATTTAAGATGATGATCTATTTTAACATATGTTTATTAAAAAAAAATAAAAGCTTAATTATAGACAGAAAGTCTATTTTTAGACTTTCTGTCTATAATATAGCAATTCATTAAATAAGAAATTTGCCGGAAATGGCTTTCAAAAATTATTTGATCTTTGTGTAAATTTAATATAACCTTCCGACTTTTAAACGTAGCTAGCTTGTCATTCCTATGAAAAAATTATTTGGCACTTTTCTCTTTCTTAATGTTTTACTCAATTTTTTCTTTTTCTCTACAATCTTTGCCTCAGACACAGATCATGTTAAAATTGATAAACAAGGGAACAGAATAGCCATATGGGTGACAACGGAGAATGATGTTCATCTTATCAAATCAGCTACGCTTTTGGCAGGAGAAAAAAACTGGTCTACTCCCACTGTTATTTCTTCATTGGAAAGAGATGTAATTTCCATCCCCCTTCTTGCCCTTAATAGCAGTGGTCAAATAGTAGTTGTATGGAAGTCTTATGATGCTGCAATAAAAAAACAATGCATTGAGGGAGTGCAGTGTTTGATGGGACGAAGGTGGCAGTTTTCTGAGAAGATTTCGATGAGTTACGAAGATGCAAGTTGTGGAGATAGCCAATTATGTTTAGATGAAAAAGGGAATATTGTGGTGCTTTGGAGTGCCCTCATTGATGAAACTCCACATATTCGTTTTAACAAAAAAGCATTTGAGGATTTTTGGGATGAGCCTCAAAGTATGGATTTTGCGGCAAATGGTGAGCTTCCTAAGAGTCTGGAAGGAAGTTGCTGTAAAGCTCCTAAACAAGGTCCTCCGGGTCCGACTGGCCCGACAGGCCCATCTGCAGGTCCGACAGGTCCCACAGGTCCAACGGGTCCCACAGGTCCAACAGGTTCTACGGGTTCCACGGGAGCCGGTTCGACAGGCCCTCTTGGTCCTACTGGCCCCACAGGACCATCTGCAGGTCCGACAGGTCCGACAGGTTCTTCAGGCCCGACGGGAGCCGGAGCGACAGGTCCCACTGGGCCTACAGGTCCGACAGGGGTCACGGGTCCTACAGGTCATACGGGTCCTACTGGACCTACAGGTCCAACAGGAATAGCTGGACCCACCGGTCCGACAGGTTCTACAGGCCCGACGGGAGCCGGAGCGACAGGTCCCACTGGACCCACTGGTCCAACAGGAGTAATTGGACCCACAGGTCCGACAGGGGTAACGGGGCCGACAGGTCATACGGGTCCTACTGGACCTACAGGTCCGACAGGAGTAGCGGGACCCACAGGCCCGACAGGTCATACGGGACCCACAGGCCCGACAGGTCATACGGGTCCTACTGGACCTACAGGTCCAACAGGAGTAACCGGACCCACAGGTCCAACAGGCCCTGTCTTCAATAGCTACCTCTTTAGTTATAATACCGCAGAACAAGATATAGACAGGACCGATACCTTTGTTCCTGTGACATTTAGTCAAAATGGCCCATCAAGTTCGTGGACGCATGCTTTGGGTTCAGCGGACTTTATTTGTAACCAGACGGGTGTTTATCTTATTCAGTATAGAATATCAATGATCGGAGAGAGTCTTGCTGACTCTACTGAGAACTATACGTTTAGTGCGATAGCTTCTCTCGTTAGTACTGGTGAAATAGCAGGCAGTCAATCAAGTGCCGAAATAAATATACCTGGTGGTAGTAATATCCAATTGGTTGAACTTACTGGCAATTTTATATTAGATGTAACTACAGTTCCTCAAACCCTCACCATTCAAGCTGCTACCAGTAATGCTCCCATAGGAGTAGTTCTTGTTGGGGTAGCGCCAGGCGGTATAGGTAGTCCCACGGTTAGTGCTACGCTGACAATCGCACAAATAAATTGATTTGGAAGGCTTGGAGTGTGTGCACAAACTGCTAGAGCATTAGAAATTCCAATTCC
>JABDDZ010000025.1 GCA_013287335.1 Chlamydiota bacterium
ATCTTTGCTCCCACGAATAGGGAGACTTTAAATCAATGGGTTTCATAAGGGATGAAATTATAAAGGATAATAATACCCAATGCATCTAAAAAAACCTTTCTCTCCCGATCTCTATCGCTTTTAGGTTTTTTTATCATAAAGGTAATAATAAAAATCAGGCACGCACGCGGGCACGGGCACAAAAATAACCTTTTTATATTCAAAATCTTCTCTTAGAAATCGGTTTCTCCTTTTCTTAAACTCACAGGAGGATTTGGAAAAAAAATTTAATCGTGCCCGCGCCCGTGCCCGTGTGCGTGCCCGACTAATCACTTATGGGAAAGGGTTAATAAATAGGGAAGGAAAAATCTTGCATATTCTCAGCTTCTTAGGCTAATCTCAAAACTTCCAAAATAAAATTTAGGCAGATAGAAATAGGATGAAAAAAATTTTTGTATGCTCCTCTTTATTTTTCGCATCAAGCGCTCTTTTTGCTGAAGAGGAGATCTATAAATCCTTAGAAAAAAGTAATTTAGATCTTGTTGAAGTCTTTTATGGATCACCCATCATCTATTCGATTCTTCTTGTCTTATCATTGATCGCCCTTGTCATCTGGCTTTATAGCATCCTCACCCTTCAGCTTTCACAGATGATGCCCTCTTCTTTTTTAAAGCAACTGCGCCAAGATCTTAGTGAAAGACATTATGAAAAGGCTCTGGAAATGTGCCAAAATGCCCATCATTTTACAGCTACCATCGTTGCATCGGGGATCTCATCGAGAGTGCATGGGCACCAAGTAGTGATGGAAGCCATGCAGGCGGAGGGCAAAAGATGTGGGGTCAGTATGTGGCAGCGGATCTCCCTTCTCAATGATATTGCGATTATTGCGCCTATGCTTGGGCTTCTTGGAACTGTTTTGGGACTATTTTATGCTTTTTATGATGTCAATCGCTCCCCCGATACCCTGGCTTCAATTTTTGATGGTCTTGGCATTGCAGTCGGCACAACGGTTGCGGGGCTAATTGTTGCAATTCTAGCAATGATTTTTTATGCCACATTAAAACTAAAAGTCGTTCGGCTCTTGAATTCCATAGAAAATGAAGCTCTCTCATTTGGACATATGATTAATGCAGAAGAGGCCAAAAGAGGATGAGTTTTGTTCCAATTGACGAGCTTAAAGACCGGGGCGGCATTACCCTTGCACCGATGATAGATTTTCTTTTTATTATGCTTGCCGTCTTTGCATCTCTTGCAGTTACCCGTGTTGCAATGAAAGACACTGAGATTGAACTTGTCAAATCAAAGAGCGAGCTCACTGCAAACTCTCCTCAAATGCATGGAAGATCCGATTATAAAATCATCAATCTCACCATCTCTAAAGAGGGAAAATATAAATGGGTGACCGAGATCCGCGACCATGAGATGGAATCCTCAGAGCAGATAGCAGAGGAGCTCGTGCGACAATACCAGCGGGGCCTTCTTCCAGAGGATAAGCTTAAAACACAGATCTTTCTCAAGATCGATAGTGAGGCGCGCTGGGAGCCTATCTTAAAAGTTATTCTAGCCATCCAGGAGATCGGTTTTGAAATTCGACCGGTCTATGAGCCTAAATCTGAATTCATTACCCAAAACTCAGGTTAAAAAAAAAGAGCCCGCTGCTAAGCAGCGAGACTCTTCGTCACGCAACTACGGGTAGATCTCCCTCAATAAACCTATCCCATAGGTAGCATACTTACCTTCTCCTTAAGGACAAGTGTAGATCCAGAAGCCATTGGTATAATTCCAATAGCAATCGCTGAAATCTGAAAAAGGCTCGTCGTAACAGTAGCCATCATTATAGTAGTAGCATCCCGTATAAGGGTTATAGTAGGGTGCTCTCGTATAGTAGCCACCTCCATACCCACGACTATACCCTCCAAGGTCAACACTACCCCCTACACCTGGGGACCATACATTGACGTCTACTCCGAGCACTTTCTGGACTCTAACCTCAGCCATAGCTTTATCTACAAGGCTTGGCATGAGTATCACTGCCCCAATTAAGAATAAAGGTAAGAAAATCTTTTTAATGAAAGACATGATTTTTATCCTTCCTTACCTTACCAAGAGTAATAATAATATGGTCTATAATATGGGTAGTAGTAGTTATAATAGTAAGGTCTATAATAGTTAGGACGATAATAATATGGGCTTCCATAATAAAACCCTACGTCAACCGCCGAAGTATCTAGATCGGTCGGAGGACTCATAGGAGGCCTAGACTGCAAGCCTGGGTTTTGCATACTTCGATTCTGCATACCGGGACTTTGTAAGCTGCCTGGGCTATGCTGCATTGTTGGGTTATCACTCCTATTCTGATAGGATCCATCATTTCTTTGATATGACCCATCGCTTCTATATGTAGGATTTGTAGGATTCCCTGGAGTTGTACCCGGTGAGACTGAAGGATAGCTCGAGTCAGTAGGCATTGTGCCTTCGGCTATCCCTGTAAATGGTACAATAGCTATAGCTGCAATAGCTAAGCCATGTAAGAGAGCTTTTTTGATGGTAATCATCATTACCCCCTCTTTTGTTTGATTATTTTAGGAACAGGGTGTTTTTGTTTAACACCTTATTTGAGAGACTATTCTTCCCTACCCCCTTTGTTGTTTTCTCCTTACACTCTATTATATACATTTATTTAATTAAAAATCCATTACTACCACATCCTAAGAGAGTAGAATTAATTAGCTTAAGAGAAGAATTGTGAAGGGTCACTGAAGAATATTTAGCAAACTACTTACAATAAGTTATTTATAAAATTTGAGCTTTGGAGTGGTCGGGAAAACGAATAATAGGCCGATTATATTCAAAAAGAGTTGAAGAAAATTTCTCAAAATTGCAATGAACCGTTCCGTGAGTGCTTAACTTTTGATCTCTCACGATTATGATAGATCTGACAAATAGACTGTTTTTACCGAATGACTGTTCTGCAACGCAAGCTCTTCCGGGATAGCTTTTTGATTTATCAAAAGCATGGCTAATAAAACCTAGAATCTCTTCGTGGTGTTTGACAATATTTTTTTTCAAATTCCTCTCACGATAAAGACTATCGAGAAGAAGAACCAGAGCTGAAGCGGAAGCTACCCCTCCTGTCCCTAAAGCTGCATAAGGCATCCAATAGGGTAAAGCCTCAGCAAGACCCGGAGGCCACTTTGCAAAGATTAAGGCAGCAAAAACAAAAGAGCTAATCGCTGCGCAAGCAATAAGAGTTATAATAAATTTTTTACAACTGATCTTCTCGTAGTGGAGCGAGATCTCTAGGAACCCACTCTCAGTATTAATTTTACGAAAACCATCAAATGTTGGAATAGAGCTCATTTTGCCAATTAATTATTCTTTGCATACCAAATATACTATCAGAAAAAGTAATTATTTTATACTCGTAATTTGCTTCCCCTATGTATAGACATATTCTATTTCTTCATTTTTTTTGGGCCCGATGGTTCGAAAATTGAGCTGTAAAAAGAGGTTGCTGTACTGAAGCCATCCAAAATAGGTATCCTCGCCACATAAATGGGAGTGGAGCGATTCGAGGAGGTTGGATTTTGTGGGAATAAGATGAAAGAGAAAGACAGGGTTATCCTCCCCGCGGCGCAAGTGCTCAAGAGAGAGCATTCCATCAAGCCGATTCCATATCCACCTATAACTATTGCTATAATTGTGCACCTCCCCCCTCTCTCTCCTCCAACTCCCCTGCTCAGTAAAAATAATGGCTTGATTCTGTTCTTTAACAGCGACCTTCCCACTGCCGATTCCATTCCAACCGGTGCGCTTCGAACGCGATTTTGCAAGCAGCCTGACAGAGGTGATGCTTTTCAAAGATTGCCAGGTAGACTCGAGAAGATCATAACGTTGTTTTCTTACACCGCTTCGCACTTGTTGAAGATAATAGTAGCATTTTTTCTCATGTGGAGGGAGCTTATAGAAGGCCTTTTTAAGAAGTTCCTCAAGCTCATTAAAAAGGGGGTAGTCAGGATTAAATTGGTATATCCTAATCTTTCCATCTCTACTGCTTGAAATAATCCCTCCCTCTTCAAGGCGCACTAACCCCTTTTGAATGGGTGTCAAAGGGACTTGAAGCATGCGATGGAGTTGCTGGGCATAGCATTTTTCATTGACAAGAAGATAGAGTAGAATTCTTTCAATGCTCTTGCATCCAAATAGAGATCTTAGCATAAAAAAATGCACCTACTTTTTAGGTATAATTTAGCGAAAAAGCTCTCTTATAGATGAGTTTTCTGATAAATTCACCTATTTTTTGGTGTGTTTTTCCGTTTTCTTCAAAAAAACACCTCGAAAACTGCACAAAAAATCGTTAAATTCCAAGAAAAATGTCAACTCCAAGGAAAATACGATGATAGGTTTAGAAAGATCACAGCTTAGTCCCCATGATCATCATTATAGAGAAAGAAGCGTCAACCCACGCTATATAGTCATCGCTTTTATAGCCCTGTCAATTCTGGGAATTGCACTCATGGCTTTCAGCTATTGCTACTTTACAAAAGCGCGAAGTCTGGCAGCTTCCTGCTTGTATGAGAAGATATTGCAATATCCAGGTGTTTCAATTGCTTTTCCCACAACCCTCCTGCCTTTCTTGGCGCTATCCATCGGAATCAGTATTATAGGAAACGAAAAAGCTGCAAAGAGCGATGTTGCAAAGCCGACTTCGCAAATGACGACTCTCCCTATAGTCCCTATCACTCTTGCCCCGATGCCGCTTGGGGAAATAACTCTCATCACCTCTCCCATGCCCGGTATATGCTACCCTCCCTTTGTGCAAGTGGGAGATAAGATTGAGAAAGGCCAAGCGCTCTGTATAGTGGAGGCCATGAAAATGGAGAATACGATTAGAGCTCCCTTCCGAGGCAGAATCACTGAGATTTTAGTAAAAGACGGGGAGGTAATGGGTATTAACACACCCCTTCTACGCCTTCAAAAAATCGAATGAAACTTAGAGATTCTGATGTTTTTCTAGAGGAAGCATTTTTAATACAATCCAGAAAAGAACCATCAATAGACCTGCAGCGGAGTAGACAATAGGAAGGGCGGAACTATTCCCCGGAGAAAAAAAGCGGAGAACAGTGATGCTGAGAAATACCCAAGAGAACTGGATGATGTAAAGAGAGGAGGATGCATAGGATTTATCTTCTGATATGGCAAGGGCGAGACTTTGGCCATTAGATAGAATGGCCGGCGTAACAAAAAAAATAAATAAAGGCATCACAAAAAGGGTGAAAATATTCACAAAGCCCCCTTCAAAAAAGAGCCACATGACGATTGAAAGAAGAAAAAAAGAAGAGCTTCCGATGAATATCATCACTCTTGATGGGATTTTATGGCTTAAACGGGCAGATGCAATTCCTCCCAAGAAAAGACCGATATTCGGGATTAAATTGTATAGGCCAAATCGGTCGGGAGAAATATGGAGCTTGGTTTTTGCAATGAAAGGAGCCTCTGCAGAGAAAACATAGAGGATGATAGAGCCACAAGCAACTATAAGAGCATAAAATGGAAATCGCACATTATAAAATTGCTTTATATAAGATTTGGCTATTTGGCTTATTCTTAAATGACTCAAGCTTCTCATCTTTACAGTCTCGGGTAAAAAAATGCATAACCCTATTACAAAACAGGAGTAGAAGAACATAAAATAAAAGCAGCCCTTCCAGGAAAAATATTTTGTAATGAAGCCGCCAAGCGTGATGCTGATTGCAGGAAAGATCGCAAACCCGCTCATCAAATAAGAGAGTTTTTTTTTAACCTCGAGATGTGTAAATGCATCGGCAATCATTGTGTTTGTTAAAACAAGACCGCATGCTGCTCCAAATGCTGTTAAAATCCTTGCAAATAGAAGGAGATAGAAAGAATTGACCGCTATAGAAATAAGACACAAAAAAGAGCCTAGAATAACTATGGCGCCGCCAATATAAAGAGCGGGTTTTCTCCCCAAAGCATTCGCTATGGGCGCATAGATTATCTGCCCCAGCATGCATCCTACAAGAAAAAAAGAAATGGTTGATTGCGCTTGCCCCTTAGTAATTTGGAAATAGAGTGTCAACTCAGGAAGCGCAGCCGTATATAAAATACCCAGAACATTTGCAAAAGTGAGCAAAAAAAGTAGGATCGGTATCTGAGGCTTTTTTTGGACACTATCCATATTTTTCTTATGAAAGATATCTATTATTTTAGCAATGACGTTCTTGCTGTATATTACCTTTTAAAAGACGGCAGACCAACCTATGTGGCTTGCTGGAAAATAGAGGATAAAAAAAAATAAAGATTTAAACATAACATACTCAACGAGATAAATGCTTTAAAAAGCGGTGACAAGTTACCGCACTCCAAAGGAAGCTTATAGTTTCTCTCCAGTTGCCGCAACACTTGTCGAATTAAGAAAATCAGAGCTATAGAATATTTATTCTTGACAATCTCTCTACATTGCGTTTATAAGCTCTTAATGTATGTCTTTTCAAGGCAGACGAAAATTAACAAGAGGAGAAAATATGAAAAGGATTACACCTTTAATTTTGGCAGGACTCACCCTGCTAGCTTCTACCACTCTTGTAGCTTCTACAAGTGACGAAAGAATCGAGATCTATGCCACTAAAATACCTGGCATAGGACTTGTCTCAGACTCTATCAATTTTGATGGGATAACTCTTAGTCATTTTCGTTTTGACAATGATAAGAAATATATTTTTGTTAAGCCGGGAGCAGAGATTTCAGCGCATTTGCACTATGATATAGATGCAGACATGCTCAAAACTTTGCATCTCCATCATTTGATTGTTGGGCTCCATGATGATGGACCCCAAGATTGCATTTTACATACCTTAGGAATAAAAGATTCGAGCGGAGCTGCCTCCGTTACAATGAAAGCTCCTAAAAAAAAGGGAGCTTATCAAGTGCGTTTCTGTCATTCCACAGGGCTTACGGATGCCGAGGCTCAAAAGGCATGGTGGAGAGGGGATGGACCCTCGGCTACCACCATCATGGGCATTGTAGTTGTTAAATAATACTGTCATCTGAGTTTTTTCAGACTCAACGTATAGTACACGGCACTTCTCTTCATGAGAAGTGTCGGCATTTTATAAGAAATCGATTTAGAGAATATGCCCAGGATAGGACTCGAACCTACACACCTTGCGGTACCAGAACCTAAATCTGGCGTGTCTACCAATTTCACCACCTAGGCATAGATGAGAAAACCTCGCAGATTCTACACACCCTCCCACCATTTAGTCAATAGTAAAGGGAGTTTGGGTTGCAAGACGTTGCATTAATTGCCCCCTTAAGTTAGATTGTTTTCTTTTAGAATCTGTTTTTAGAGGAATCATGGTGGAGTTTGCAATCTCAAATCCTTCTCAAATTGAAAGCCAGGAATCTTTGACGAATGGTTCTAAAGAGGGAGAGCTTCAGGGAACAGACAAGACTTACTGTGTTACCCTCTTTGAAAATACTGAAGAAGCTTCAGCTAAAACATTTGAATTTTTACAATCTCTGGCCCAACCCGAAGACGGGAATCCCTTTTTAGACTTTTCTGCCACCTACTTTTCCTCCGAAATGGTAGAGATGCAAACGCTCATCGACTCCCTTTTAACGGCCCTTATGAATCCTGAGACAGAAAAAGGAAAAGCGAACGAAGAGAAAACTCCCGACCCTCAAAACCCATCTTCCTCTCATAATACAAAGGGCAATAGAAGCGAATCACTGCAAAAAACAACCCCTTCCCCTTCCGAAGAAAAGAGCTCTCAAGCCGATAACAATACAAAGAAAGAGGAGCAGCTAGACTCCATCTTTGCACTCTCTCGAATGTTTGGCTCTCATAAAATTCATAAAGAAGATCAACATAAAGAGAGTCCCTCGAAGAGCCAAAACAATAACGATGATAGATCCGCTAAAGAGCTCCCAGCTCAAGCTCCAAAAACGGAATCTTCTACTCAATCTGAAAACTCTGATCGCTTTAAAGATCCTGAAAAAGAGAGAGAAAGAGAGGGCAATAAAGACCAGCAGCAGGACAATGAGGATGAGCCGGAAGAAAAAAATCCCTTTTTACTAAAAAAAGATAAAACTGGGTATGGGATCAATAGAACCGCCGCTGCAAACTATACACCCCAAAAAAGGAAAATTGAAGATTCCCCCTGGAATATAAAAGCAGCAATCGGGAGTAACGATGAGCCTCCTTCCAAAGATGGACATAGAGCTTTAGAGGGGATGGATAACATTTATATCCGATTCATGGCCCTAATGGCTAGAATACTTGGCCAGGCCGAAGCCTCCGCGCATGATCTCTACTTAAGGATTAAGGAGAGAACAGATAATATCGATCGCCTCTCAGCTCTCCTTGGCAAAATCAATCTAGAAAAGGGAGATATTGACTGGTCGAAGAATGAGGAGATGAAAAAGCTTGTCGATGAGGCAAGAGCGCTTGGAGCTGAGATCCCAGCTGGAAAATATAGTTGGAAGAAAGATGAAAAAGCTCTTCTGAAAGAGAATATCCAGATGAAAAAAGATGGTATGGAAAAAATCTCGCAGCTTGAAAGAACAGATATGCAACGCTACTTACAGGAAGCTTCGCAATGCCACCAGGCCCGATCAAATATATTGAAGGTCATTAAAGAGGTAGGCGATACGTTTATCCATAACATAAGACCTAATTAAATGGTTAGTCTTCAAGAACTTTTGGCAAAAATACAGGCCAAAGCGGGAAAGCTTCCCGGTGAAGAGGAGATAGATGCTTACTTGCAAGAATTTGTTCTCCGCAAAATGCCCGCAAGCGAGACTCTGCAAGAGGCCTTCGATGTTTCAAATGTTGATATGGAGATTCTTTATGCCCAAGGCTATCTCTATTATGACCAAAATGCATTCGAGGACTCCACGATTATTTTTCAGTGGCTTGCCATCCTAAACCCGTTCACCGCAAAGTATTGGATGGGTCTTGGAAACTCCTCCTTAATGCTGAAAGATTATGAAAAGGCTTTAAAATGCTATGCGATGGGAACGGTCGTTGACTCTGATAACCCCCTTCCCCACTACTATGCTGCTCTCTGCTATCAGGCTTTGAAAGATCCCAAAGAGAAGCAAAAAGCGATAGATCTTGCTCTTGCAAAAGCAGAAGATTTCAAATATGCTGCTTTAGTTAGAAAAATCCAAATCTTACGAGAATGTTCATGTTAGACATTAGCAACTTACCACTTCAAACGCTCTATGATTCTCCTTTCCAATCGGAAGGAGGGGATACTTTCTCCCAAGGCTCTCTTGAGGGAAGCGAAAAGAGCTACTCTTTTTTCTCCTTTTCAAATAGTGGTGAAGTCTCAAAAGAAGCCTTTACCTATCTCCAAAGGCATTCTCTGTCAAAAAAAGAAAGCGAGAAGTGTGAATTTAAAGCGAAAGATCTAAAAGAGAATCTTGAAAATCAAAGAAGTGAAACTCCCCACTCTGAAGATCCCCAAAAACTCTCCTCCTCCCCTTTTCTTTGTACAGCTCCCCGCCAAACGCCAGAAGAAAAATATCTTCAGTTGAAAGGGAATGCCCCCACTCCAAAAAAACGAGAGGAGCAAAGAGAGTAGCGACCCTCAAAAGATGACCCAAACCTCTTTGGCTCTCACTGCACAAAAAATGGAAAAAGTTCAGCTTGCAATTCTGAAAAGAGAATCCTCTTTGGAAAAGTTGGCAAAAAAAGAAGATAGCTTTCGAGGAGAATCTTCAAAAAAAAAGAGAACGAAAAAACTTCCCTCTTTACATTTTTCCGTTCTAAAGAAAAAGAAGCTTTGAAAGAAAGAGAGCGCCAATCTCAAAAGGATCTACTCGATAAGGATGAAGAGCAGAAACAAAAAAAGCAGCAGCCCCTTTTCAAAGAAAAGAGAAAAAAACGAGAAGTTGAAGGAATTAATTCTGCGAATACAACCGCTGCGACTTTTAGCCAAACGCCCATTCACAATAACACCCATTTTGAGGGTGTTGATTTTGAAAAGCCTGATCTTCCCCTTCCTGAGATCCCAAGGCTCAGTCTCTTCAGCTTATATTTTATGCTCGATAAGGTCCGCATCCAGTCTGAGGGAGCTGACTACGCTCTCTCTAGAGAGGAGATCCGAGAAATTGATGAAAAGCTCACCGTTACTCATGCAGAGAGACTTGAAAAGTTAAAAAAGACCATGGAGAAAGAAAAGCAGGTTGAAAAGTGGGATGTCGCTTTAAAAACTTATGCTCTCCTTGGTTCTATTGCTGGAGTGATCTCTGGGGTTATGCTCATTGCATCGGGAGCGGGAGCTGTCGCGGGAGCCCTATTGATTGTTGCAGGTGTTCTTTCAATCTCTACTCAAATTATGGAATTGACAGGCGGATGGGCTCAAATTGCCGGGCTTTTACCAGGAGATGATACCGATGCAAAACGGGGAGTCATCTCCTGGATCCAAATAGGGGTTGCCGTTTTTTCAATCATTCTTGCCCTTGCCTCAGCAATCTATGGGGGATTTATGATAGTCATAAAGAGCTTTCAATTTGCTTTGAGCGCGCTTGAGGCGATAGGAATTGCCGGAAAAAGCATTGCCACAATAGGGCATGGGGTCACTATGTATCAGTTTAACTATGGCCTTGCGAATGTGAAGGAATTTGATATTGCAATTGAAAAGCTTCGGATAATGCGAAAAAATCTCATGGAAATCATCGAAGATATTGCCGATCGCATTGAAAAGATGCTAGAATACTTCGGAGAAATACTAACAATTCAAAAAGAAATATTTAGAGCCGAACAAATGGCCTGGAGATAATTATATGGCGACGTCCTTTATTCAACCCAGTGCTCAATTAGCTGCAATTGAGGCACCAGATAAAACTTGCTTCGCAAGTGATACAACTTTGAAAGCACACGCTCAGAAAGAGATCATTGCAAGGAGCGCTCTTGTAAAAGCTCAAAAACCTGAAATTTCTGCGAGTGCTCCAACTGATGATGAGGAGCTTGCCAAACTCGCTGCCTTTGCTTTTGCTGAGGCTGAGGATATATCCAGTCTTTTAGGATATAGAGTTTCTAATATTGATGTTCTCTTGCTTTTTTTCGAAATTTTGAAACTCTCCATCGAAGAACGAAAAAACCAGAAGCTGAGCCGTCAATTAGAGAGAGAGTGTATGATTGAGCTGATGCACGATATCGTTAAGAATTATAAAGAAAAGGGATCTGCCATGCTCCACTCCTCGCTGATGTCGGCAGGTCTTGGATTTGCCGCCGCAGCAACTCCGGTTGTTGGGCATCTATGGGGTAAGCCAATCCGTGATTTTTTCGGAAGTTTAGCGGGCAGCGTCTCATTTCTCTCATTCCTTGAACGCGTCAAGCAGATGGATCCAAAGGAACTCACTAAAATGGCTGGAAAAATGCTGCACCAGTCGTCGAAATTTTCTGAACACACAGGGACAATTGGCGGGAACTATTCTGACGCCGACCGCACCTATTTCGAAACCTATAAACAGCTCAATGAGGCCTGGTCACAAGAGAGGACGCGCTCCATCGAAGAGAGTCTTCAGGATTGGAACTCTCTTGTCAACTTCCTAACCCAACATCTTCAGAGAGAACACGATACTGCTAACAGCAACTATCGGTAATTTATAGTCGATTGAACGGAGCTAAGCCGCAATCGTAGGTCTAAGGCCTAAGATTGCGGCTTAGCTCCGTTCAATTTGAAAAGACTCTATTTATTTGTTGAGATAGTTTGGGGCACCATTGTCCGAGAGTGCTTGACAAAATGTTGATACAACATCATCTGTTACTGTATAGATTGCAACATCTGAGGGAAGATAGAATTCCATGTCAAAGGGAAGAAAAATTTTGTTAGTTTTGAAATGATTCAAAATCTTTTCCATCCCAGCTCTTCGCAGGATATAGGAATACGCGCCATAGCGGGCACCTATTTTCTTAAAATCTCTACTTATCTTTTTTACTCTTCCAAATCTTGCAACATTCCGAGGAGAGAAATTTGGCCTCCATGCGAAACTGCGGCAGCTTACATACTCCCCCTTCCGATTCTTAGTATCCTGATCTGTAAACAACATATCCCAATTATCTCGTCCCACAGTTGCATCGAGTTTATCAATAAGTTGTGAAATAAGATGAGGATTTTTAATAATCTGGATGTCATCTTCCATAATCCAAACTGTTTCATAGCCGGAATCATAGGCATCTTGAATGATAGAGAGATGGCTAAGAACGATTCCAATTGTTCCACGGGCCATGCAGTGGCAAAAATAATTTCTACCGACAACATGCACTATTTCATGATGGGGCTTTCCTCCATCCTCAGGTAAATAGCATGTTCCCCAATGTCCACTATTCATCCAGGATTCATATTTTACACCCAGATCATTAATGGCTTCTAAGGATAGCTCCCACCCATTGACTGCAGAAAATCGATAGGGCGAAATCCCATATGGAAGCAGCTCTTCCAGACAATTTTTAAATTTTTCAGGTCTCTGGTCTAAGTTAATTGTATAAATAAAATCTACATTCAACATTTTATGAATATCAGATTTATCGGTGATCTTTTTGAAATAGTTCTCAATTTCACCAAATAGATTTCCGAAACATAGTCCAAAAATTACAAGAAGCAATCTAAACTTCATCATTCTACTCCAACGCTATTAATATTTGGAGAACCTCTTTTTGATTCTCTTTTGATTAAAGATCCAGGGAAGAATCCCCAGATCTTTTTTGATTGCTTGCTAGCTCTTAAGGTTTTACCCAAATAGCCCATGTGTTGATATGATTTGTGAACTCCATGATTTTGATACAACTCTCGTTCAAAATATTTACTGCACGTGCTGTAGTATGCCAATTCACATCGTCAAAGATAATTAACCCCCCCCCTTCTAACTAGAGGCACCCATTTGGTGACATCAATAAAGGAAGTTTCATCTGAGTGGTTTCCATCAATGTGTAAAATGTCAATATTGAAAATTGAAGGAGCATCTATTGAGGTGCTTCTAATCAATTGAATTTGATTTTCAAGACCATGCTTTTTTATTTTTTCCTGCAATCCCCTTAATATTGCATCATGATCGACATTTGACCAGTATTCCTTATTGGGCCCTTCCATCCCTTGTACAGATTCTCCACTGCTCCAAGGATCAATTCCATAAGCTACTCCCGCCCCAATTTCACGGAGAGCAAGAGCCATTGGGACGAAGGATTTTCCACCAAACACACCAATTTCCACAATAATTTGGGGCCGCGCCATGAGGACAAAGTCGATCAGTATGGATGCCTTCTGATAGGTACACCATCCCTCTAGTTCATCCATGATCTGAAATGCCTGGCGCTTTAATTTTGTATTAAAATCATAGCGTTTACATTCAATGCTATCAAAATACGAATTGTCAAAGGCAATCATACTTTTGTTTTCAGATTTGAAGTGCTTTTTTTGGTAGGGATTTTCAATTTCAGCAAAGAGAGCGCTACTGGAAATTGTTATTAAGATTAAAAAAAATAACCGTATATTCATTTTTTCACCACAATTGACATTGTCTTAGAATTAGAAATTGGAGGACAAGGGTTTTAATCTCGATCAACCTTTCTCCTATTAACTTAATATTAAGAGTTGGCATCTTAGCCAAAAGGAGAAATAAAGAAAAAGAAAAAAATTTAAATTTTTTCAACAAAAGTTTTTACATAAAAGTGTGTTTTTTCTTTACTTAAAATTTTAATCTTATATTATCCCCTGCAGAAAATAACTTTGACGTTGCAAAAACTCTTTTAAGTGGGTTCTTATGAAACAAAAGTTCTCCCTCTGCTTTATTTTTTTCTTCCTATCCCATTTTCTGCTGCAAGGTTTACCTAATGAATCCAACTTTCTAAGAGTTAATGGAAAAAGAAAGAAGTTCGAAGATGACTCCGACATTGTTGTTTCCACAAAAAGAATTCAATTCCATAACTTTCCCCAAGCCCATAATCCCTCTATAATCAAGATCGACCAAGGTTTTCTCCTTACATTTAGATATATGCCCGATCCCCTCCAGCTATGGATCTCTTGCATCTGCGTGGTTATTTTGGATGAATCTTTTGAACCCCTATCAGAGCCGCAAGTTCTCGATACTTGCATCAACTCCGCAATTCCCTCTCAGGCAGAGGATGCAAGGATTTTTTCCTTTAATGGAGAATACTATGTTATATATAACGATAATGTAGAGATTGTGAGCCCATCGGCAAAAGAGAGGCGCGATCTATTTATCGCAAAGCTCCATGTGGAAGATGATCCTATTAGCCTCTCTACGCCATTAAAGTTAATCCATACCCAAAAGTATAAAAGTGTCCTTTGGCAAAAAAACTGGGTTCCTTTTGTATGGAAAAACACTATCCTTTTAGGCTATTCCATTAATCCTCATGAGGTGCTGTATCCCAATTTGAGAAATGGAAAGTGCCACCACTGCTATGAGACAGCAAGTTCTATCAATTGGCGATGGGGTCCTTTAAGAGGGGGAACTCCGGCTCTGAAGGTAGATGGGCAATATTTGGCCTTCTTCCACTCACCCACTTACATTAGCACCATCTCTTCAAATTTTGAAAAAATGTGGCACTACTTCATGGGGGCATATACCTTTTCAGAAGATCCACCCTTCAACCTTACAAAAATCAGTCCCATTCCAATTGTAGGAAAAAATTTTTACTCCATTTCACAAAATCCTAAACGCATTATCTATCCTGGAGGATTTGTTGTTTCAAATTCCTTTATTTACTTAGCTTATGGAAAAGATGACAGTGAAATTTGGATTGCAACCCTAGACAAAACACGCCTTTTGGATTCCCTCGTGCCATTAGAAACACTCTGGGAGGAGTAAATGAACCAGAGAGACCACAGACAAGGGCTTTAGGATTTTTATTTTAACCCATTAATTCAGAGTCGGGTTTGCCCGCGGGCTCGGGCACGATTAAATTTTTTCTTCGGTCTCTGTGGTAATACGGAAGAGGAGGGATTTGAACCCCCGATACCTTGCGGTATATCTGGTTTCGAATCAGACGCATTCGGCCGCTCTGCCACTCTTCCTAGAGACTAGCCTTGAAAAATAAAGAGCCTTAAATTTTCCACTTCCCCTTGCAAAGATTCCAAGTTACCGCTCTTTGCAAGAAAACATCGGTACTTTTTAAGTACTTTATCAACCACCTCAAGATGATTCATATGCAGTTCATCAACAGTAGCCGTAAGCGAGTCAAACTCCACTGCAAGAGCCTCTCTCATCTGATCAGGTATATGATCTTTAGAGACCTTTTGGATTGTTTCAAGTGCTGCGCTAATATCGCTGACAACTTTACGGAGACGACTGCTGGGGATGAAAGTAGAATCGTCATAGCCAAGTGGAGGAAAAGAGCTCATATTACGTATTGTAAGTCGATCTAATCTTTTTTTTCTATACGGATTTGAGGCAGCGAAGAAAGAGACTCTTTTTGCAGGTAGCCTATAATTTTCTCTCGCACATAGCATTGAAGAGGAAATGCATTAGATGTGTCACGCACACTCATCGTTGCACGCAACTGAAGAGTTCTTTCAGAGATATTAGTCACAAGCAAATCCCACACCTTTTTATCCCATAGAGGAGATTCCTCTAAAATCTCATGCAGCTTTTGTCTCATCTTTTCAACATCGGCAGTGAAATCACAGTGGATATAAGCTGTTGCGTATAAATCTGTTGAAAAAACGGTCCAATTTTGGTAAGGCTTGTCGATAAAGTAAGATACGGGAACTATAAGATGTCGAAGATCCCAGGTTTTAACAGTTACATGCGTTAAACTAATCACTTCGATTCTACCCTGCTCCTTTTCAATGACCACTGCATCCCCAATTTTGATCATTTTAGTCATAGCGATTTGAAAGCCGGCTATAAAGTTGAGTAAAATTGGACGTGCCGCAATACCAAGAGCGATACCAGCAATACCGGCGGAGCCTAAAATTCCAACTCCAATGCTTTTAATTGCTGGAAAGGTCATCAAAATACTTCCAAGTGATAATGCAATCACACCCAACATTAATAGGCGGTAGAGAAATTGAGCCTGAGTCAATGCTGAGCGTTTAGAAAGATCAAAAAGAGCCCCCTTTTCATAATGCTCTCGTATTAAAGTGTAGGCGTTGCGCAAAAGAGCGCCGCTTAACCAACCGAAGGTTGCTATTAAAAAAATCAACAGGATGTGTGAGATTGTATTTTCAACATGGGGCGGAGAATCATAGAGATTGAAGCTAAGAAAAGCCGCCAGTAGCATAAAGAGAGCAAGTACAGGAAATCTGAGAGCACGTAAAAAACGTTTTGCAATACTCTTTTCAACAAAAAGTGTCGGGAAAAAAATAAAAGAAAGCCAGAATGCCGCAAAAGCTGCAATAAAAATAAGAAGAGAGATAGCCCCTAAAATAAAATATTCATTATATAGATCTTCAAACATATAAAGCGCCTCCCATTAAAACAACAATTAAACGCAAAGAAAGAAAAGAAAGAACAGGATGGACAGGATAGATAAGATAAGAATAATATCTAATACAAAAAAGTTGGCAGTAAAATCTATCCTATCTATCCTGCCTATCCTGTTCTTTCTTTACATCTTTGGGCCTTCGCGCCTTTGCGTTTAATTTGCGGTCGAGGCTAAAGGGGCCAGAACCGAAATAGATAATTAATAAGCAAGCGCCTAGCATAGAGAGATTTTTCATAAATAGCGCCCTTTGCAGAGTTATCATTAACGGATCAGAGAGTTCCCAAAACCGATGCATCAGAAATGTTACACAAACAAGATGGATCACAAGCAGTATGGCTCCATAGCGAGCTTTATACCCTAAAAGAATAGAAAGTCCACCCAAAAGACTGATGATATTGGCAATAGGAACAAGAATAAAAGCTAATGGAACTCCATGCCGTTCTGCAAGGTGAATTGCGCCGCTGCTGAAATGAAAAATCCCAGAGAGGATAAAGATCGCGGAAAATAAAATTCTTCCCAAGAATACTAGATATCTCATAAGAGGCCTCTCAACAGTGCAAGAATCGGAAGAGGTAGGATTCGAACCCACGGTCCCCGTGAAGGGACTTCTGTTTTCAAGACAGACGCATTAGGCCACTCTGCCACTCTTCCTTAAAACTGACTTAAAAAACCTAAATGGTTTTCATAAAAGAGGCGGATGTCATTAATTCCATACCTCAACATGGCAAGACGCTCTATACCAAAGCCCCAAGCATACCCAGAAGCTATTTCAGAGTCAATCCCTCCAGATTTTAAAACTTCGGGATGCACCATGCCTGCGCCTGCAACTTCTAACCAACCCGACTGCTTGCAGACTGAACACCCTTTGCCATCGCAGATTATACAATGGATATCCACTTCAACACCTGGCTCTACAAAGGGAAAATAACTTGGTCGAAATCTCATCTTCAAATCCTTATGAAAAAGCTTTGTGAAAAGCTCTTCTAAAGTCACTAAAAGATCTGAAAAGGTGACTGCGCTATCAATATAAAGCCCCTCAACTTGATAGAAAATCACATGAGACCTAGCATTAATATCTTCATTTCGATAGCACTTGCCGGGGGCAATAATGCGGATCGGCAGGGGGCTTTTCTCCATGACTCTTACCTGAGTATTAGAAGTATGAGTACGCAAGAGAAGCTCCGGCCCAATGTAGAAGGTGTCTTGCATATCCTTTGCAGGATGATCCGGGGCGAAATTTAACGCATCATAGTTGTAATATTCTGATTCAATTTCGGGACCATACTGAACTGTAAAACCCATTCCCTTAAGAATCTCGATCACCTCATCGAGCATCATTAGAGTGAGATGCTTTTTTCCGAGTGCACTCTCACGTCCAGGAAGCGTCACATCGATTTTTTCTGCCTCAAGCTGCCGGCTTCTCTCTTTTGCGGCAAGAGTTGCAAGGGTGGATTCAAATTGGGAGGTAAGCAAAACCTTGAGATCATTAACCAGTTTGCCCAATAAGGGGCGCTCTTCTTTTGAAGTCGTTTTAAGCTCTTCCATGAGCAGACCTACGAGCCCCTTTTTGCCAAGATATTTTACTTTAAGAAGTTCAATTTCCTTAGCTTCTTGACAGGCAAACAGCTCTTCTTGAGCAGTAGAAGAGATTTTTGTAATAGACTCTTGAATCCCCATGGGAGATTTAAGATTGGTGAGCTTTTTTAGCAACTTCTGCAATGGCAGCAAATCCAACTGGATCGTGATAAGCCATTTCAGAGAGCATCTTGCGATTGATATCACATCCTGCTATTTTAAGTCCGTGGATGAGTTTGCTATAGGAAATCCCATTTATCTTTGCACCCACACTCACCCGAGTGATCCATAAAGAACGAAAATCGCTCTTCTTCTGCTTACGGTGCTCCGTGTTAAAAGCGAGAGCTTTCATCACAGCATTTTTTGTCTGACGGATATGGTTTTTGCGATCTCCCCAAAATCCTTTTGCTTTTTTCAGCCAACGCTTTCTTCTACGGCGAGAAGCCGGAGCGCAAGTTACTCTAGTCATGATATTTCTCCAAAAAGTATAATATAATTTTATGCGCCGATCAATCTTTTATAAACTTTCTCAAAACCGGGAGCGACAAGAGTTGAAGTTGAAAGATGTCTTTTGCGCTTAGAGGTTTTTTTAGACAGTAAGTGCCTCTTGCCCGGACGCCTGTGACTGAGTCTTCCCGAACCTGTTACTTTTAAACGAGAACTCATCGACTTATTGGTTTTCATTTTAGGCATACTTAAAACCTTTTTATTTAAGTTGTTTTTGTTTTTTTCTGAGAAAAAGGAGCTAATACAACAATCATACTTCTTCCCATCATCTTCGACGAGGACTCTACCTGAGCGATCTCTTCAAGCTCTTCACAGGCTCTTTGAAGCAATTTCTCTCCAAGTTGAGGAAAGGCCATCTCGCGTCCCCGGAAAAAACAGGCAATTTTCACCTTATGCCCCTTTTCAATGAAGCCTCTTGCCTGCTTAATTTTCGTCAGAAAGTCATGCTCATCAATATTTGGCTTTAGCTTAATCTCTTTAATCTTAACTTGATGCTGAGATTTTTTGCTCTCTTTTTCCCGTTTTGTCTGATCGAAGCGGAATTTGCCATAGTCGATAACTTTACAAACTGGTGGATCCACATTGGGAGCAATCTCAACAAGATCGAGTCCTGAAGTCTCTGCAAGAGTCATTGCGTCTTTGATTGGAACAACTCCAATCTGCTTCCCATCCGGTCCTATTAAACGTACTTTAAAAGCGCGGATCTGCCTGTTTATGCGAAAATTCAAAGAGAAATCCCTGTTAGTTGTTTTCCCGTTCTATTGCTAATGCCAATACTCTCTCAAGAGAGCCAAAAAGCGAACAGCTAATCATTGTGAGCCCAGCACATGTTTCATTTTCAAGTTGGACCGAAGAGAGTGGCCACTCTACTCCATATGCATCAACTCCGCGCACTTCAATGCGAGGGGCCTTGATCTTCTCTCCCTTAGGAAAAAGGGAGGTAGACTCTTCTACAAAGGAAAGACCAGACGCTTGAAGCCCTTGGACGAAAAGATCCAAGACTTTTTTTTCCGCTCTCTTCGGCGCGCAAACTATAATGCGCGTTTCGAATGGAAAAATCTTAATCACTTTTCTAATGAAATGCAAGGAAGAAATCAACTCGTTTAAGCAATTTTCTTCACTGCAAAAAATCATTGTCCTATCCCTTGTAGCATGCTGCTGACTTAAAAGCCCTCTTTTTTGT
>JABDDZ010000026.1:0-16898 GCA_013287335.1 Chlamydiota bacterium
CATTTGAGTTTTTTCTTCCAGCCTCTCATAAAAACCCGGTTTTTGTAGGAGGTCCAAAGCTTTCAGTCCGGCAGCCATGGCTACAGGATTCCCCGAGAGAGTCCCTCCCTGATAGACAGATCCTAGAGGGGCAAGATGCTCCATCACCTCTTTTTTCCCTCCAAAAGCCGCTGCAGGAAATCCTCCCCCGATAATTTTCCCAAGACAAATAAGGTCGGGCTCTATTTCGTAAAGAAGAGAGGCTCCCCCTGGACCGACGCGAAAACCTGTAATCACCTCATCAAAGATAAGAATGGCGCCAGCTTTTTTTGTCTCCTCGCGAAGGAGAGATAAAAAAGTATGCGATGCAGGTACAACTCCCATATTTCCGGCTATCGGCTCAATAATCACCCCTGCAACTTTGCGCCGAAGGTCTGCATCAGAAAAAAATGCATAGAGAGCGTCACAGTCATTATAGGGAAGGGAAAGGGTATGTTTGACAAAGTCCTCAGGGACACCGCGGGAAGAGGAGGTAGGAGATAAATGAGTCACATGCGATCCCGCCTGCACAAGGAAAGAGTCTGAAGCGCCGTGGTAATTCCCATTGAATTTCAAGATTAGATCTCTTCCTGTATAACCTCTAGCAAGCCTTGCAGCGCTCATTGTTGCCTCTGTCCCGGATGAGACAAAGCGGACCATTTCAAGAGCTGGAAAAGCATTGATGACTTTTTTTGCCAGCTCTATCTCAATAGGGGTCAAAGCGCCAAAGGTTGATCCTCTTGCCATCTGCTTTTGAGCTGCCATCACCACTTGCGGATGAGCATGCCCATGGATGAGTGCCCCCCACGACATACAGTAATCGATAAAGAAATTTCCATCTGCATCAACAACTTGATCCTCATAACCCGATTCAATAACTATTGGTGGGATACCAAGGCCGGTGAAGGCGCGCACAGGCGAATTAACGCCTCCTGGAAGAAGCTTGCTAGCACGAGCATAGTGGCTTTCGCTGATTTCTCTAGAGAGAAGCTGAACAGTTGTATTCATAGTTTTGTGGTATAATAGGTAGGGTCTGGAATGGGATATTGTAATTCTTGCGGAAGGAGGTCATTTCCTCTTCTGATGAGTTGAGAGAGCTCTCTCATTGCCTCTTTAGGGGGAATTCTGGGAGTAAGCGCTTTACGCCAAAGTTGGACTGTCTCATCAAAAATAGGAGTTTCGTCTTTTAGATTCACCTTTCCATTTCTCAACTCTTGATTAAGAAATTGCTGGAAAGCAATAATTTGGTAGGTCACTTGGATAGGCTCATTCGAGAGGTAGAAAGTTGGATAGGCCGAAAAAAGAGGAACAGCGGGCAGCTTACTATTTAACTCTTCGACAATCCCATTGAGTCTTTCTTCTGCTGCTGCGAGTTCAATTTTTTCCTTTTCCAATAGTTCAAGGAGTTTTATCCCCTTTTCACTCAACGATTTTGCATACGCTTTACTCACAATTTTATTACTCGAGACAGCATAGATATACATGAGCATTGATTCTATTGCATAGTGAATTTGATAATGGAAACGTGTTGCATTTAAAGACATAGATTTTCTTACCTCCCTTCTTGTTTCCCTAGTATCACTCTCTAAAGAATTTCTTGCAAGAATGGTTATAGTCTATTCAGGCTCTATCCAATTTACAGGCAAGGCAAAACTTGCCACCACAGAGATCACAGACTAGGGCTTTAGGATTTTTGAATCCTATCAGAAATTTAATAACACAATGTAACTAATTATCTCTGTGGTCTCTGTGGTAAATTTTTCTATTTGTGGTTAGTTACTGATTTGTGAGAGTTCAGGCTCTATCCAGCGGCCATGGGATTTAATTAGATCAATGAGCCTCTCATCGGCAATAGCGCTATCGATATTCCGTTCAACAACGGTTTTGCCAACGTAGAGGTCGATCTTGCCGGGGCGGGATCCTACATAGCCAAAATCTGCGTCGGCCATTTCTCCTGGGCCATTGACAATGCATCCCATAATGGCAATTTTTACACCGGGCAGATGCCCAGTTCTATTGCGAATTCGCTCGGCTGTTTTTTGAAGATTAAAAAGAGTCCTTCCGCATCCCGGACAGGAGATAAATTCTGTCTTCACATTGCGCATGCGGGAGCCTTGCAAAATTGTAAAGCTTAGCGTCCTCTTAAATTCAAGTGGGTAATTCCCCCCTATCGCAATTCCATGACCCATCCCATCTGTTAGAAGAGCTCCAAATTCCGCTGCAGAGCAGATAACGAGGTCTTCAGAAGAGCAGAAATAGCTAAAATAAAGAATCACAGGAACTTGAATTTGCGCTTCTTCTAAAAATTGAAAAAAGGCGCGGGTTTGATGCACACGATTCATTTTAGGGGCAAAAAAGATCAAGGTGGGCTCTAAAAGTGGAAGTTTCTCCCAACCAGATTCTTGAACAAGAATTGCCTCTCCTTTTTCTGCCAATTCTATAGGCTTTGGCTGATAAATAGAGATCTCATTACTTTTTAGGTCAAAGGAGAGAAATTCTCCAAATGGAAGCAATACTCCATCGGAGGAATCCTGCTCACGAGTATACCTTCCTAGCTGCTTTTTTAACCCTAATTCTTCTCCAAGCTCTTCTTTATTTGCATCATAGATTGAAAGCGGAGAGATCACTGAGCCATCGGGATGGAGCTCAAAGCCATTTGGAATGGGTAATCTTACAAAAGGCTTTTCCGGGTAGGAGAAAAGGGAGTTTCCATCGCCCTGTGCAAGATAACTCTTCTGGAAGGCTGCAAGGCGCTTACAAGGGTCAATTTCATACCAGGGATCCTCTGTTAGCGAGACTCGAATGGTATCCCCAAGTCCATCAAGAAGAAGAGCTCCAATGCCAATTGCAGACTTTACTCTTCCATCCTCCCCCTCCCCGGCTTCAGTAACACCTAAATGGAGTGGGTAGTTCCAGCCTAGCTCCTCCATTCTTGCAACAAGCAGTCGATAAGCTGCAATCATCACAATCGTATTGCTGGCTTTCATGGAAAAGATGATATCATGGTAATCATATTTACGGCAGACTGTGGCAAATTCAATCGCCGATTCAACCATTCCCTTTGGAGAGTCTCCATACCAGTTCATAATACGGTCTGAAAGAGAGCCATGGTTAGTCCCAATACGCATTGCTTTTTTAAGTCTTTTGCACTTCTCGATGAGAGGGACAAATTTTTCTTCGATCTTTTCAATTTCAAGGGCGTATGTTTCTTCATTATATTCTAAGACTTTGAAAGTTGCGCGTTTATCTACAAAGTTTCCCGGATTGATCCGCACTTTATCCACAGAATCTGCAACTCTCATAGCTGCAGGAGGATAAAAATGAATATCTGCAACAAGGGGGATTGTATATCCCTTTTGAATTAAGATATTTTTAATCTCTTCACAGCTATCTGCCTCTTTCATTCCCTGCACAGTGACTCTAGCAATTTCACAGCCCACATCTGCAAGACGCATGATTTGAGCCGCAGTCTCTATCGCATCGCGCGTATCGGAGGTTGTCATAGACTGAATGCGAATAGGATGATCTCCTCCAACACCCACATTACCAACAAAGACTTCTCGAGTAATCCAACGTTTTAATGATTTTTTTTCCATTCGCCTACCTCAATAAAAGAAAAGTTGAACCGACTATATACCTCTTTGAAAAAAACTTCAAATTTTTAGATCTCTGAATTGCGTCTGATAAAACTAATCTTCAACAATAGTAATTAACTTTTGAATGAAATTCAAAATTATAAGATAATTTAAATAACAGAAGTAATTATAATTTCGAAATTAAAATGACTACATTCTCTTTTCAAGAAACATTGAACTATTTTTGTGAACACCTCGACGCAGAACTGCCTAAAGGGGATCACGAAAAAGAGGGAGTAGAGTTAGAAATTAACTCTCAAAATGTTGTGATGCTTCCTACAACTCCCCAAGGGGGAGCTTCCCTTGAGATTCTTCTCGGGCTTGTGCTTAGACCCATTCCCGAAAATCGTTTGAAAGAGTTAATGACGAGTAACTTTCTAGGGGTGAATACTGGTGGCTGCAAGCTCTCTCTCGATGAAGATGGAGTCTGTATCTGTCTAAAAATCGAGACATCCCCCTCGACTCCCCCCCAGGAAAATTGGGAATGGCTGCACCGCTTGTTAAGTATAGCTCAAAGCTGGGTGAAGATCCTCTCCTCCTGGAAGGAGTTCATTCCCCTCCACACTCCCCCCGAAGAGCGCAGAGAGAAGCATCTAGGAGAAAAAGTATGACACAGATACAAGGTCAAGGACCGCCTTTTGAACCCCCCAAATCGAGTCGGAATAACACCGAAGGACCCCAAGGAAAGCAACTCCCTTCTAATGGAAAGCTCTCTTCCTGGTATGCCCCCTTCCGCTTTTTATTTTCTATTCCTGGTAAAATTATAGGTGCAATTTCCTCAATAGGTGAAAAAGAGAGGCTCATTAATGAGATCATGCAGACTGTTTTTAAAGGTGAAGAACTAAAGAAACCTGAAGGTTGGGAGGGAAACCAACAAGAACTTTTAGCACTCTATCAATTCCCTTTAAGAAAAGCGCTCAGCGCTCGCTCGGTTACTGAACTCCGAACCCTCAAAAACACTACGAGTGAACTTCCTTTTTTGAAAAGCAATTTAATCCAAGCAGGGATGGAAGCTAAACCCTCTCTTTCAAATACTGTTGCTGCAAAACATGCATATATAAACTTGGCACTTGTTATTCAGGAGCCTCGGAATAGGACTCTGTTTAATTCACTTTCTGAAAAGGGCTACACACCCCAACAAAGTGCTTATGCGGTCAATTTTTTTAATCAATATCCGCAGCTTCGGGATCAAATACTCGAGCAATTTGACGAACCTAAAACAAACGAATTTCTGCAAATGGTTATGCAAGCAGAGAACGGGGGCATTCTTGTCGAAAATCTACTCTCTTCGATGATTAATACATTGAACAAAAGCGTTGCCCTGCTCATTGGTCCCACATTTAGTAAAGAATTCCAAAGTCAACTTGAAACGACCTTAAAAAACAATCCATCCATTATCAAGTCATTTAATGATTTTATTGCTGTTGCAGAAGAGATAAAGGCCAAAGAAGGAAGTGTGCCTTCAGAGGAATCTAAGCGCCTTGTGGATACACAAACTACAGTATTTATGAAAACCGCCGCTGTTTCTTCTAACCCTAAGGACGCAGCTTTCATGTCTTTATTGACAAGAGCTATCTTAACTCATACAGTTCCTATTAATTCTCAGCTGGTTGAATACACGGTTAGAGCCTTTTATACCGAGCCTTCAGATAACCGAGATATTCCCTACCTACAAGAACTTGTTGAGGCAGATTCACCACTTGGTCTTCGAGGTCAGTTTTCTAAGCCTAGTAAAAAAAAGGATTCTGACTTGGTAGATGTTAGCCACATACGTATGGATATCACGGATCCTACAACTATGGAAACAAAGGCTGCTATAACACAACTTCCATTTCATGGACAGATGCAGCCTGAAATAGCTAAGCATCTCTTTAAACTACTCCATACAACACTGAAAACCCCCGACAGTTTTGATAAGGTTTTTGCTGAGAGTGCACCAACGTATGAAGAGCTACCCCCCTCATTAGCAAGTCAGATTCCAATAAAAGCGGAGTATAGAACGAAATTAAAAGAAATATTTATGCAATTTGGCGAATCTGCGCAAAAGGATTTGGGGGATGTCCTGACGGGAAAAGGAGCAACTCCTTCAGCGATCGAGCAATATCGTCTTTATGAGACTAATCCTGAAGGTGCAATTAAAGCTGCCCGATGCGGATGCATTTTTGTTGTGAAAGAAAAATTATCCCTTCTTCCGATTTTTTTCGATGACACGAAAGATATCGCAACTGTTCCTGAGAAGTTGCTTGAGGAAAGTAGCCAAGCTCTTCTTGAAATGAGCTCATTTGAAGGGCCTATCTATCTTGACGCGGAAAGAAAGGGCAGACTCCAGATTCAGAAACAAATCAAAGATGTTAAGGGAAAGAATCTTCACTATCTCGAAGTGGCATTTACAATTAGTGGCGAGGAGGGAACTTCTCCAACAACAAGAACCGTTGCTTATAAATATGACTCCTCCAAAGATCTTTCTGAAAGTGCCCTCCAACGAGCACTTAAGTCAAAAGAATTTGAAAAAGACATCCTCCTCGCAAAAGCGCTTTTCTATGAGGAGAATGCAAAATGATCTCAGACTTTCAAGAATTTTTAAATGAACTTGCAGTAGTTTTGGGATTTCCCCTGCAGCCCGATGATAAGGGAGCTTGTTTAATTCTCATGAAGCAGGAGGAGGTTCCTCTACTTTTTGAATTTGATGAGAGCCTTGTCCCAAATACTATTCTTATCTCTTCGGAGATCTCTCCAATATCTGAGGACATTCTAAGTGCAGTCCTAGAAGAGGCCTTGATTGCCAACCACTCTATGAGTGAAACACTCTCTTGCAGACCCGATAGTAACTTTTTGTATTTGCACAAAAGAGTGCATCCTAAAATTGCCGCTGCTGACCTCAAAATAATCGTCGAGCCCCTTGTGAAGCAGGTGACACATTGGAGAGGGCGCGTCCAAGAGATCCAAAAATCCCCTCCCGATAAAAAAGTTGAGGCCCCTCCCTCCTTCAAAATGCACCAATTTAAAGTCTAATTTCACAAGCGATCCCTTATTAAAAAATAATTACCACAGACTAGGGCTTTAGGATTTTTTGAATCACAAGAAATTTTGGAGTTCAAAATTTGCAAAGAAATCAGGGCAACGCCCTGAAAAAACTTTCCTATGGTTCAAAAATCCTAAAGCCCTAGTCTGTGTCTCTCGTGGTAATTAATTTAATACCACCGCATTGTTTTTAGCTTGAGTTTTGGGTTAATTCCCAGCAAAATCACTACCCAGGTACCTAGGTACCCAAGATACCAGGTTAATATGCATTTTTATCTTCAGATCATTCTTGATTCCTTTGCAGGAGTCGGCAGGTGGGGCATTCTTTTTGCCAAAACTATTGCTGCTTTTTTCCGCCGCCCCCCCTCCTGGTCGCTTATCATCGACCAGCTTTATAATATAGGCGTTCTTTCTCTTCCGGTTGTTGCTATCACAGGATTTTCAACAGGACTTGTTCTTGCTGCTCAATCCTTTTACCAACTTGGAGATAAGGGACTCGCTGGAGCTACGGGCCTTTTTGTTGGAAAGTCGATGATGACAGAGATTGGGCCGGTCCTGACAGCCTTTATGGTCACAGGAAGAGTCGGTTCGGCGATGTGCGCTGTTTTGGGCACAATGAAAGTGACTGAACAGATTGACGCTTTAAAGTCTATGGCTGTGAATCCTCTTGGCTATCTGCTTGCTCCACGCTATATAGGCGGAATCGTTATGCTCCCCTTTCTAACCCTTTTTAGCGCTGCCATGGGAATCTTTGGAGGCTATCTTATCTCTGTCTATTATTTTGGCATGACTCCTCAGGCCTACTTTGAACCCATTCCTATCTATGTAAAGATATTCGATATTTGGGTGGGAGTTATTAAGGCCTTCTTTTTTGGAGTTATCATCACTTCTATCTCCTGCTATAAGGGAATGATGACTAGAGGGGGCGCCGCAGGAGTTGGAAGAGCCACAACAAACTCTGTTGTCATCTGCTATTCATTTATTCTCATTGTGAACTTTTTACTAACTGTAAGCCTCAATGTCTTTCATGATATCTATAAGGTAAAGTACCTATGATAAGGGTGAAAAATTTGTGGAAAAAATACAATAGCCACGCTGTTTTAAAGGGACTAGACCTTGAAGTTAGCAGGGGTGAGACAGTCGTAATTTTAGGAAGATCGGGAGTTGGTAAAAGCGTCCTCTTGCGTCAATTGATCGGGATTGACAAACCCGATAGAGGGACAATTGAGATCGAAGGGAAACTTATCTCCTCGCTAACAGGCTCTGATCTCTATCTTGCAACCCGCCATATGGGCATGCTCTTCCAAGCCTCTGCTCTTTTTGATTCTATGAATGTCTTTGACAATACAGCCTTCTATCTCAATGAGCATGGAGACCCGGAGACAGGCAAAAAGCTTCCTCAAAAGGAAGTTAAAGCCAGAGTCAAAAAAGCGCTTGAAATGGTGGGGCTTGCAGATACTCAGGCGATCATGCCTGCAGATCTGTCGGGAGGAATGCGTAAACGCGCAGCTATAGCAAGACTTATTGTCTATCATCCCAGAATTCTGCTTTATGATGAACCGACAACAGGCCTTGATCCTATTACATCTATGCAGATCAATGAACTTATTGTTCAGATCCAGAATGAACTCAACGCCACAAGCATTGTTGTGACCCATGATATCTGTTCGGCATTCCATGTTGGAAATCGAATTGCGTTGCATCATGATGGGAAAATCGCCTATATCACTTCAAAGGAAGAATTTCCCCATATCAACGACCCTCTTGTACAGGCCTTTTTAAAAAATGCGATCCCTGAGGTAAATCAAAATTCATGAACGAAAAAAGCAAAATTATTTGGATCGGTATTTTTATCATTGGAGCCTTCTTAATTTTAGGCTGGTTTCTTCTCTTATTAAGACCCACCCTTGGCGATGGCAAACAGCATATCCATGTGCGTTTTTCCAATATTGATATGATTTCGATCGGAACAAGGGTAACTTTTGCAGGAAAACCCGTTGGGAAAGTCCATTCAATCAGCCAGATTGTGGATGCCCGCAACTTACCTGCAAATGAATATGGAGACCCCTTCTTCTGGCAGCTCTGCTTAAGAGTCGATTCAAGAGTGAAAGTCTATAGCTATGACCAGATTGTCTTTTCTTCATCAGGCTTTATGGGAGAGCGCTCGATTGCAATTGTTCCAAAGGAGGCACCCACAGGAGGTCCTGCTGCAATAGAAGTGACAAACGAGATTCTTTTTGCAAAAGGGGGGGATAAAATAGATGATGCGATCCACCAGCTCACGAATGTCTCCATCACTTTTGATAACGCATTATCCAATATCAATAGCCTGGTCGCGGAAAACCGCGAAGAGATAAAAAATACCATAACCTCTTTCCATAACACTTCAGATAATATTGGGGAGTTCTTCTGTAAAATGGAGCAAAATGCATTTGTTGATGTTGCAACCCAGACATTTGACTCCTTAAATCATCTCTTAGACGAGGCAATTGATCATCATTTGATTGAACATTTGGACTGCGCGGTCGCTAATATCTGTGAAATAACAGATAGCCTTAAAGAGGGGGATAAACTCTCGAAAACAGTCTCTAATTTATACGCTATCACAAGCCAGATCGCCACCGGCACAGGGACTCTTGGACGGCTTATCTATAGCGATGCTTTCTATCTGCAGCTCCTCTCAACCCTGCGGCGCATCGAGACGCTCTCTAGCGATATCTCTAATTATGGTCTTTTGTTCCAGTTTAGTAAAAAATGGCAGCGAAACAAATACCAGAGATTGCAACAGGAGCAGACCCTTTGCAATGGGTCTGATGTCTGTAGCTATTTCAATGAGGAGTTTGGAGAGATCAATGTCAGCCTCTCTCGCATTGCAATGGTGATGGAAAGACTTGACTGCAATCTCCTTCAAGAAGACAACGCAGCGATCTCCTGCCGGTTGAAAGCGCTCCTTGAGAATATAAAAAACCTCGAGGGAGAGCTATCTCAATGTAGAGAAAAGGCCTGTTGTTATTAATTTTTTGGTTCGTTATATAGTCGATTAAGTATTATATGAGCGCATACCATGGACTCCATCCCCTACTCTCATCTGGAAAAAGGGACTTTTTTAGTTGCATCCCCCGATGTTCAAACGGGGATGTTTTTTAGAAGCGTCCTTTTACTCTGCGAGCATAGTCCAAATGGCTCTTTTGGCATTGTCATCAATAAAACACTCGATCTAGAACTTCCCGAAGAGATTCTCTCTATTGATCAGCTAGCCAATCCCCGTGTGGGTATCCGAGCCGGGGGGCCTGTTCAAACAAATCAGATGATGCTTCTCCACTCTTCAGAAAAAATCCCTGAGCAGACAATTGAGATTTGCGAAGGAGTTTTTCTCGGAGGAGATCTCCAATTTTTGCAAGAGGCCCTCCTCAGCCATGATGGACCCAATATCCGTCTCTGCTTTGGCTATGCGGGATGGCAGGCTGGACAACTCGAGAGAGAATTCCTCGATGGAGGATGGTATCTTTGGCCATCTAGCGCCAAACATATCTTTGACACGGAACCGGACAAAATATGGCAGATCCTTTTGCGAGAGATGGGTGGCAAGTATGCAACTCTTTCCATGATCCCGGAAGATTTAAGCTTAAACTAAGGCCCTAAGAGCAAATTGATTAGATGAAGTCTAGACAGTGCTTTCTTGAGGTGATTCGGTAACTTTTTTCTGTTTGCTTATAGCCATCCGATACGCCGACTTTAAAGAGAATATATCCTAGATCAAGCAGTAGAATGCAAAACTCTATCACAACTATTCCCGCAAGTAGATTGGATAATGTTTCAGATTGGGTGTAGAAATATAAATGGCTAGAAGCCAAGAAGAGTCCCAGAATTATAATCGTTTCTATCAAAAATCCTGCAGCAAGAGGGGCAACGCGAGCAAATCTTTTTTTTTCTACACTGCTATCCCGATCAAGGGACCTTTTTGCATAACTCCCAACACAATCTCCTATGATTGCAAAAACCATATTTGGGCCCTCACCATTTTAAGAAGAGTTCGAAAGCATAATCCCAAGCAAAAGAGATATCATTATCTTCCCTAGCTCTTATACGCCCCCACAATTTTCCTAATGTCGTAACTTTTATCATGACAAGAGCAAGTGTAATCCCACCATAGACTCCTCCGCTGATAGTGATGATGTAAAAGACTGTTTCAGACAAGGGTAAGACTTTATAATCTATTAGGAGCCCCAAAAATAGCACCCCTAGGACGATAATTACATCTATTATAAAACCCATTATAGGCAAAGCGAGCCGGGTGAAGATTTTTAACTTTTCTCTCCCCTCTCCTGCAATCATGCGCCGGCTTATAAGGCTTCCGGCAAAATTTCCTGCGACAGCAAAAACCATAGGCCAGATTTTACACGATGTTTACATTTTAAATAAAGAATTTCTATATCTATTATAAAAAATAAAAGTTTGATACAGTTTTTGATTTAATTTAGAGTGAGAGAGATAAATGGGATTCAATGCGGTGCACAATTACTGGCAAGGTGAGCATAAATGGCTTAACCGCTCTGCTGTTGTAACTCTTATTGCTTCTTTAATAACTGCAGTCGCTCTTACAGCTCTTTTTTTAACATTTCCTCAATTTATACCCCCTTTCCCTTCCGAGTTATTTTGGCCCTCCTTTGTAGTTGTTGCTCTTTTTATGGTTACTCTGCCCACTATTCTTTTTTTTATTACGATTGGCTTACCTGCAAGGAAAGTTGAAAATTGTCATTCTACTCCTCCTCAAAAGCGAGTACCACAGCATCAAAAGATGGATGATTTTTCTATTATCGAGAATCTTAAAAAGCAGGGTTGGAGAGAGCCGATTCCAACCACGGCGGATGGACGCTGTCTTTTTCATTCTATTGCACCTCAAATTATTGAAGCTGATTTTGCAGAAGCGAAGAACCATTTTCCGGATATTAAGCTATGCACTTTCGAGGAGTGGAAGACCCTCGGAACCATAGACCGAGCAGATAGCCTGCGGGCATGGGCCATGGAAGTTGAAAAAATTTTTTTTCAATCTCTTCCGGAGGATTTGCAGCAGCTCTCAGAAGATGAAAAGGATTGGGTGAATGAGCTCTATAAAGATTCTCTTCAAGAGCTGAGTAGGGGGAAAAGGACAGATCAGTTACGCCAAAAAATTAAAGCAGCGGTAGATAAGGAGAAATTTGATTTCTGCAAAAACAACTTTCATGAATACCAAGAACGCACAGCAAGAACCATCAACTTCGCCGGAACAACTGAATTAATTGCCCTTGCAAGACTATTTAACCGCCAAGTGATTATATTTGGTCAAGATCATATCTCTTCAGAAAGCGTCTCCCTGGAGGATGACGTAGTTCTTCCCTATTACCAGCGTCTGATTGGAAGCTCCCCTCCCCTCGCTATCTTTCAAACTGGAGGCGGAGGTCATTATAAATCTCTACTTCGCAAATAATAACCCAGGCTTTCAGCCTGAAAATCCTTGTGTCGCCGGTTCAATTCCGGCTCTGGCCAAACCTTTTACGTTCTTGCCGGCGTAAATGATCCGGAATATGTCCGGAATTCTAGATTTCCTTAAATCACCCAAACGGGTGCTTCAAAAATTGTTTTGAGGTGCCAATTTGGAGTGTCTATTCCGGATAGATTCCGGATTTTACATAAGCACTCCCTTTTAAACAGCTAATTCCCAAGAGGGAAGGTGGTACCGTCCTCAGGACTATACGTCTTCCTCGCGGGTTAAAAGGAGTCAAAATGGGTTATATCAAAGAAAAAGATCTAAGCAATGGAAGCAAACGCTTTTATGCTGAAGTCCAACTTAAGGGATTTCCGAGGTTAACTGCTACCTTTGATCGAAAGACCGACGCAAAGCTTTGGATTCAGAAAACGGAAAGCGAGATGCGCTGTGGAAGAAACCAGCTTATCGCTGAATCAAGAAAGTATGTCTTCAAAGATGCCGTAGAACGATATTCCAAAGAGCAAAAGATCTCGGTAGTTAAAAGAGGTCATTTACAATGGTGGGAGAAGGAGTTGGGCCACTACTTCCTTAAAGACATTCGTCCATCATTAATCGCAGAAAAGAAACAAAAGCTGCTCACCGAAACCACTGAAAAGGGCGTAGTTCGTAGCGGAAGCACCTGTAACAGATATCTTGCTACCTTGAGCCATGTTTTAAGCATTTGCGAAAAACAATGGGAATGGATAGAAGGTAATCCCGTTAAAAAGATTTCCAGGGAAAAAGAATCCCGTGAGCGTACGCGCTTTTTAAGCCCTGAAGAAAGGCAGGATCTTTTAAAAGCTTGCAAAGAGAGCGAAAACACCTATTTACACACCTTTGTAGTTCTTCAATTATCCACTGGGTGCCGCTACAATGAAATCCGTCATTTAAAATGGACAGATGTCGATTTGATCAGGGGAAAGATCTTCATTAGGGAATCAAAGAATGGCGACATGCGTTCTATTCCTGTGTTGGGTTATCCTTTAGAACTACTTCGTCAGTTAGCATCGAATCAATCCTCGCTTGGATATCTTTTCCCTTCACAAGACAAATCTCGTCCTCTCGACCTCCGTAGAGCCTACAGAACAGCAATTAGGAGATCTGGCTTAAAAAACTATCGTGGGCATGATGCTCGGCACAGTTATGCCACGGAGATGCTCGCTCAAGGTTTATCTCTGGGAGAAATAGGCCACCTGCTTGGTCATAAGAGTGTGTCTATGACGCGACGCTATGCTCATCTTGTCGAATCACGTTCTATCGATGCAGTATCGAAGATGTCCGAGCAAATTTTCCAAGGGGTTAAAAATGCATAAAACTAGAGGGTATCCATCGACGAAATGACTCCTCCTGATAAAAAAGCTTTACATGCAGGAATTTTATTCAGCAGTTTGAAGCTTGTTTAGGTTTTTTAAGGAAATCTCCGGCAAGAGAATCCGTAAACATAACAAGGAGAAGATTGATGAATGAACTGAGTCAACAGTATCTCACAAAGAGACAAGCGGTAGAGAAATATGCATTTCTTACTGAAAACATGCTGAAAAACCTTTTATTTAAAAATCCTGGTGGATTTAGAGACAAAGTGGTTAGGAAGCTAGGTCGACGTATTGTTTTAGATGAGAAGGCGCTTCTGACATTTATCTCTGAAAGTAAGTAGAAGGATAAATGATAAAGGTGCTCAAAAATAAAAAAAGCTTTACATGCAGAAATTTTATTCAGCAGCATAGCTTTAGATGGAATAAGCAACAATTATTAACAAGTAGGCGCCATGCAAGAGAGATAAATGGATAGGGATAGAAAAGCAAAAAGCCATGAGTACGTACGAGGTAATCATGGCATAAAAAAGCAATTTACTTAGCTGCTGCTTTTCTCATCCCAAGATACCAAAAGCGTCGAGTGAATTTCAAGAAATAGAATTTCTTTGCTCTACGCATTTGGTTTTATCTTCTTGCATGACAGATCTTTAACATAGGTGATGTCATGACCTCGAAAACAAAGTTTGTGTTGGATGAACTCTTTAAGGAGTTCGAAGACCGTCATTTTTTTACTATCGATGACTTATACATTTTTGGCTTGTTTGGGACGAAATATGCTGTCCGACAAGCCTTAGATAGTGGTGTTTTGCCTTTCATCCAGATCTCAAAACGACGACGCATAGTTCCCAAAATTGCTCTGCTAGAATACCTGAGAATCAATCTGACCAACAACCGGAACTCGAAGAGCAAGATCCATGAAAACAACTAAAATAAAAAGCCCTGAAGTAGCACCTTCAAGGCTTTATAAAAGGACGTTTTTACTATGAGTGATGATACTAGAAACACTACTAATATTCAATATACATTTGGAGAGCTTGACAATGAATGCCTTTCTCAAATGCTTCATCATGGAGTTCCATTTCAGGGTCCCATTGAGAAAGATGGAAAAATTCATCGTTTTACAATGGATCGAAAGAGGGAAAAAGATGAGTGGTATATCGCTTTTGATGGCGTATCGATTCGGGGAACACCCTACTTGAATTGTGTATATGGATCTTGGAGTGACGGAAGCAGTTTTAAATACAGTTCCTGGGAACACAAAAGTACCAATTACAGTGAAAGCGAGTTACAGGCTATACGAGAAGATTGGTTAAAGCGACAACAAAAAATTGAATTAAAGATTGAAGAAGATAAAAAAAAGCGGGCTCAGAATGCTCGTACTTTATGGGATCGAGCATCGTCTATCCCCTTGCATCGTGATCAGAAGGCTTATTTATTAAAAAAATCTGTCTATGTCTACGGTGTAAGATATTCTAAGGATGGTTATGGCAATCACGTTTTGGTTATTCCGATTCGCAATGCCGAAGGGGAGGTTTGTGGTGTTCAGTATATTGGAGCGGATGGGACAAAAAGAATTCATGGGTTAAAACAAGGCAATTTTCATATTATCGGAGAAGTAAATAACGATAGTTGTATCCACGTTGCCGAAGGATATGCAACAGCGGCGAGTGCGCATGAAGCAAATCACGAACCTGTGGTTGTTGCATTTGATTGTGGAAATCTTGATTCTGTAATTGCAAATCTAAAAACCAAATACCCTAAAAATCAAATTATAATTTTAGCAGATGACGATAAGGAAACAGATCATAATCCAGGACGCGCAAAAGCCGAAGAAGCAGTAAAGAAGCACGGTTGCTCCATGATACTTCCGTTGTTTCCCGATAATTTCAAGCTTCCTAATGGAAAGCTTCCGACAGACTTTAACGATCTTCATGTACACTTTGGCTTGGATGAAGTTAAGAGACAATTATTAGAAAACAAGAAACTGGAAAACCTATCCGGATCTAATTGGCCGGATCCTAATCCCATCAAGGGATCTCTTTATCCTGTGCCAGCCTTCAATCCTGAAATTCTTCTTCCTGAAGTTTTGCATGATTGGGTTATAGATGAAGCCAATCGGATGCCTTGTCCCCCTGAATTTATTGCATCTGCCGTGATTGTATCTTTGGGAGCCATCATTGGAGCTCAGTGTGCCATCAAGCCGAAATCCAACGATTCGTGGTTGATTATACCTAATCTTTGGGGAGGTATCGTAGGGCTGCCCTCATCGAAGAAGTCTCCTGCTATCAGCGTAGCATTAAAACCCCTTGGAAAATTAATTGCTCAGTCTGAAGAAGATCTACAGTTGGCTAAAGGGGCGTATTTAGCCGATAAAATAGTTTTTGATGCAAAAAAGGAGGCGATTGAATCGCGCATTAAGGCATCTGCAAAAAAGAATGGAGATGTGGATAGTGTCGTTAGAGAATTACATGCCCACCAACAAACCGCATTGAAAGAGCCAATTGAGAGGCGTTATAAATCGAATGATACAACTATCGAGAAGCTGGGAGAAATTCTAAGGGATAACCCAGCTGGGCTTTTGATTTTGAGAGATGAACTAGTAGGTTTGATAGCATCATGGGATAAGGCAGGGCACGAAGGTGATAGATCTTTTTATTTAGAATCATGGAATGGATATGGGAGCTTTGATACTGACCGCATAGGGAGAGGGCGCATACATATTCCAAATTTATGTACATCACTTTTTGGAGGTATACAGCCCGATAAATTGATAGGCTACCTTGAGCAATCTGCAAATGCTTTAGCTAATGATGGAATGCTACAACGTTTTCAAGTGCTTGTTTATCCTGATCAGCGACCTTGGAAATGGTGTGATTTTATTCCCAATAAAGAAGCAAGAGACAAAGCCTATGCCGTATTTGATGTGATTGCAAATTTAGATCCTATAGCTTGGGGTGCGTTACCCGCTGATGATTATGTTAAATTTCCCCACTTCACATACGACGACGAAGCACAAAAAATATTTATTGAGTGGTCGACAGATCTAAATCTATTAAAGCTTCCCAATGAAGAGGATCCCCTCATCGCACAGCATTTAGCAAAATTTGAAAAACTTTTTTCGGCTTTGGCTTTGATTTTTCATTTGGTTGATTGCGCTTCTTCCGGAAGCTATGGATCCATAAGGGTACAATCGGCAAAGCGAGCAGTTGCATGGTGTGAATTTCTAGAATCTCATGCCAGACGTTGTTACGGACTGTTGGCCGATGACGGCCTTCGATCAGCGCAAGCTTTGTCAGATAAGCTATGCAAGTCCAAGCTATCAAATGGGTTTACCGCAAGAGATGTACGCCGAAATCAATGGAGATATTTGACAACCGATGAAGCTGTGCAAGCTGCTTTAAACTG
>JABDDZ010000026.1:16908-18906 GCA_013287335.1 Chlamydiota bacterium
GTTGCCAACTACGATGAGCGTCGCTCGTTCTGGGCCATAATGGTGTGCAAGCTGCTTTAAACTGGCTAGAAGATGAAGGATGGTTGCAGGCAAATGAAGTTGGTGGTTCAGGCCCAGGTGGCGGACGCCGCACTTCTCGTTACAACATCAACCCCAAGATAAAGCAAATGGGTACGCCAAAGAATGATGATGACTAACTGGTTGAAGATTGCAAAAGATGGAACTCTGAACAAGCTCGATCGCATACTGCCATTACTGCCGTTAGAAAGTAATACAGAGATCAATGTACTGCCGTTACTGCCAAAAGAAATCTAACGTCAGTAATGGCAGTGCATGATCCAGATAAATTATAATATCAATGATGGAAACAGCACCGCAGCCATGATGCATAAAATTGGAGGGAAAGATGGACAAATATGACTTTTATGATTTTGAGAAGGTTGAACAGCTCAAAAATCAAAGAGCCCGAAAATATATGGATTATGTTAGATGGTGGCTTGCAGCTAAAGAAAAAGGCAATGATAAAGCTAAGGAGAGGGCATGGAAAATGATGAAAAAACACAGAGAGCAAGATGAAAAATTCAAAATAATGGCAAGAGAAGCGGGGCATTATTGGTGGTAAGCATTTTACTTACCAATGAGGGGGTTATTATGGTTAGATCCTGGCAATATAAACCTTGGGAGCCATGGAGTTATTCCAATCAAAAAAAAGCTGAGATGTTAGATGTTTATCATTCGGCTCATTGGAAAAATGAAAGTTTATGGAAAAAGAACCGGCCTGCATGTGGTGCTAAGTGCCGAAATGGCAGTTCCTGCAAAGCTAGGGTCGTGGTAGATCCCAAAACAGGAGAACGGATTAATGGCCGTTGTCGAATGCATGGAGGTTTATCAACAGGAGCAAAAACACAGGCAGGCAAGGATAAGAGTAGGGAGGCAGCACGGCGGGGGATGCTTGCTTATTGGGCGAAAAAGAGATAATTTATTCCCTATTACGCGTGTGCGTCATGGGGTGCATATGCGGAGCTTTGCTTTTCTGAATAACGTACGGCCTATTTACTAGCCCCTCGTGAATAAATTATGAATAAATCGTTCTACCAAGAATCGAACAACACTAGCTGCGACAATGCAAACATTTAAAAGTCTTTTTGATACAAGAATAGTGAGATTGCTTTTCCACAAAGAATACGGAAATAAGAATTGGGTTACTTTTATTGATTCTATTTTGAAACATGAGCCTGAATGGGAGGAAAGCGAACATCTAATTATTATGCCAAATAGCATAAGGCTTGAGGTAATAGGTACTCCTATGAAGATGATCAATGCTGAGCTCGAAAACATGATTCAAAACCATCAAGCGATTCTTGCAGCATACAGAACCGAACAAGATAAAGAGTGTGACCTACTTGATGGCCTCATGCAATTTTGCGGTTCCTTTTATCAAAATCATCCCCTACTTTCTTCGGAGATCATCAAAAATCGAACACAAATACAATTCGATCGATTTTCAAGAATTCATGGTTTAGGATCGGGTTTTTATGAGCTTATAATAGGAGGGTGGGTAGACTCAATCGATAATCCTTTAAACCATAAAGAATGTTGTAAAGAATTATCTTGGGATGCTGTTGGAAGATTTATGGATATTTGCCGTCCACAATTGGATGTGGTGGGTCGTAATGAGATATCCCAAAAGCGAGACTTATCTCTATTTAAAGGATGGGCGGATCTTTTAAAAAATCATCAAAGAAATCTCAGCGTGTACAGAATAGTTTCTAGAATTTGTGAACGAGACAATACTGGTTGGGGAGAAAAGTTGCGGCCAGCCAAAGGTTTAAGTCTGTTGGATGATGTTGGGGATCCAGATGTTGTTCATTCGTTCGTTTTCGGAGATTTTACCTATGAGAAAAAAACTGATAGCATCACACACTACCCTGTTATAGTGTTTATTAGAGTGGATGAGGCTCCAATATTTTGCAAAAGAGCTGAACTTTACAAAGTATT
>JABDDZ010000027.1 GCA_013287335.1 Chlamydiota bacterium
TCTCTTCCATTAATTTCTTTCTCATCACTGAAGCTACTTCTTTTAAATCTTGTAGAGCAGATGAGAGGTCTTTTTGACTTATCTTCTCCTGTAGAGATTTAACATCCACCTCACCCAAACGTCCTATTTTTTGACAGATTTCTAATTTTCCATTTTTTGAAGCAGTAAGATAATCCCTTAAATACTTTTTTTTCTGTATTGATGAGGAGAGTTTCCAGTCATCAAGCTCTTGTAAACAATCATCCTGCAAATCAATGCGCTTGGCAAAGAGTTGAGCCTGATTTTTCAGTTGAGATTGGAATTGGGCATCTTCGTCTTTAAAATCCTGGATAAGAGCCTTTTCCATTTTTTCAAGAAGCTCAAAAGTCATAGTTTGCTTAGGCAAAAACTTCCAGGCTGATTTTATCTTTTTATCTATTTCACCCCCGTCACGCAAATAGCCATCACTTGTCTCAATACCTCTAAGACCATAGCGATTCGCTACATCATAAACTTCTTTCACAATCGGTTTACTCGCCGGAGGCTCTAATCCATCGGAGTGGGGGGCCACTAAACGCTGCATCCTCAGATGTTTTTTCTTTTCATCACTCTCTGGCATCCAAAATTCTACCCCAAGACGAATCAATGCAATCGCACAGTCAGCAGTTGTTAATAAGGCAAGCACTGTGGTGTTTGGATACCAATAATAGAAAATCCCTGTCACAGTGAGCATCACAGCGCTCAGCAACGCATCTAGAAAAAGCCGATTGACCCGATCTACAATAGATAGCTTCCAGTCTATTTGGGAATGCTGTTTATCAATAGCATACCTTTTACGTTTAGCAACATCAAGAGGGGTAAAATGACTAAAATAATAACCTCTACCCTTATCATCCAGATAATAATCTGATTTTTTGGGCAAATTAGGACGTTCTATTTTCACTTTTTTGGGCCAAAATGCCCTTTGTAAATCGGGAAGGATATCTTGGGTAAAAATTTCTTTTACGCTCTTTTGGACACCCTCCTCCTTTGCAATATCATATCTCATGGCAAAGGGTTTAATTTTTTCAAAGATAAGGCTAGAAAGGCTGTTTCTTAGAGTCCGAATCTTTTCTCTTTGGCTAGCCGTTAAACTCGCCTGACCTTTCAACTTTGTAAGAGCTGATTCAATTTGGGTAAGCTGATATTCAAGCGCTTGAATCTCTCTTTTTTTCTGGATTATCTTTTGCCAACTAGCAGGGGGCGCACTCTTTTTAGCATTAAGCTCAGCCTCTTCAGCTCCCATCTTTTGGCGGCATTGACGCAAGATCCGCTTTGCTTTTGCAAGATGCATTGCAGGATCACCCCTGGTCTCCTCTTTTATGAAGCATATTGCCTCCTCTATTTGGACGGTGAGAGAGCGAAGCTTTCTTGGAAGCGCCTCATCAACCACTTCCATCTCTACCTCGGAAGCATATTCTTCAAACAAATTTTTCAACTTTGTAATGTAAGCGATAAAAGAGTCACGTTCTTCAAAAAATGGTAAACTCATCCTCCACTGCTTATGAACATCATCCAGCTTTCCCAAAAGAATCTTCTGGTATCCCCAAAGAGAACGTGCAGCCTCATTAGGGTTCTCCTGCTTGAGTTTATCGATGTTGGGGTAACCAAGTATGCTTTCTGTAAACGGATTTGAAGTTAAAAGGGCATCCAACTTGAGACGAACAAGCTTTTTTTCGAATACCTCTTCGTGTGCGGTAAGAGAATCATTATCTGGCTGTCCTGAAAGCTGCCCCCTAACATAGGATCTAATCCCCTCCTTAGCACTTGCAAGAGTATCGGAGGGTAAAATCCCGGATCGATTGACAAGCTTATCCATGGATTTTTCACGGTAGGCATCTTCCACACCTGAAATCCCTCCGGCTGAGAGAAATTTAAACGAGATGGGTGCATCTATGTCTGTTAAAGCCTTTTTGCTCTCCTTTACTTTATGAGAGGTATTCATCCCTGCAACACAGCCAAGCCCGCGGGGAGAGCGGCGTTTACTTCCCTCATCTTCCTCAAACCGACTCTCCACAGTTGGCTTGACAAGATCTGAAAACCATCGATGATCTTCAAGGAGGTCGGCTCTTGTTACAGGAAATATAACCCGGGGTTTATCGCTTTTTAGCATGCCTCCAAGGTTCTGGTAGGCCTCTTCTCGTCTTTTAATATCAAATACTTTTCTTTCAAACTGACTTTGTATAAACATCAAGAGTAGCATAACTCCAACTCCTACGAAAGGGAGCCATACCACATTTGGAACAAAAAAAGGCACTGAAGAGCAGCCAATCACAATAAGTGGGATTGCAACATGAATGATTTTGATAAGCAGTTCTCGAAATTTATAAGAAAAACCATCTGTTTGATTGAGCTTTGCTTGTCTCGACGCTCTATTTGTTAAAACATTATTGCGCTTTTGCTCTTTGGCCAACACCTCTTCTCGAGAGAGAAGGTTATATGCATCAATAGGCCTAGCAGATTGCTCTACAGAAGACATTTAACAAAAACCAAATTATACATCTTGTTGGAGAGAATTATAAAGGAATTTAAAGAATAAATAAATGCAAAGCTATTTTTTTAAATCATCACCACCGAGACCTCTGAATTATTTTAACGCAAAGGCATAGAGCCCACAAATCTCTGTGGGCTCTGTGGTGGTGATAATTTTAGAGACAAAGTTGGAGCTTGGAACTCTTCTTTTCAGAGGTCCGCGCAATGACCCGACCCACAAGATCATACCCTGCAAAATCTGTCACCTCAACCGAATATCTCTTGCCAAACGCTTGCACCTTTGAATGCTCATTAATAATAATTTGACCATCAATCTCAGGACATTGACCATAGTAGCGTCCCACCATCAATAGATCGGATTCAGGGTGATATCCCTCAATAATGACCTCCAACTTTTGACCAATCATCTTCTTATTGAGATCTGTCACTGCATTTTGCTGAATGGCGGCAAGTTCTTTTAATCTGCGTTCCTTTATCTCCTCGTCGATCTGCCCGGCCATCCTTGAAGAAAAAGCTCCGGGCTCATTGGAATATTTAAAAATTCCCACCTGATCTAAAGGATACTCCCTGAGAAAAGCGGCAAGCTCTTGGAACTGCTCCTCCGTTTCACCTGGAAAACCCACAATTAAACTGGTACGGATCTTGATGCCGGGAATTCTGTTGCGAAGCTTTGAAATTGTCTCTTTAATCTCTTGTCCGGTTGTGGTGCGGCGCATTGTTTTTAGAACAGCATCATTAATATGCTGAATCGGCATATCAAGATATTTACAGACGCGGGGGTCATTTTGAATCACTGCGATGAGATCTTCTGTGATCTCATCAGGATAAAGGTAGAGAAGCCTAAGCCAGTAATTGCCAGGAATCTCAAGAATTTTATTTAAAAGAGAGGCAAGCTTCCCCTCTTTTGCGCCCTTGTCTTTCCCATAATCGCCGAGATCCTGAGCAATTAAGACCACCTCTTGGACTCCCCGATTGATAAGAGAGCGGAATTCCTTAAGAACTTGCTCTTCGCTTTTGCTCTTTAGAGGCCCTTTAATTTTGGGAATAATGCAGTAGGCACAGGCTTTTTTACACCCTTCGGCGATTTTCAGGTAGGCGTAATGGAGTGGTGTCGAGAGAGTACGAGGAACCTCTCCCGCTTCCAAATAGCTCTTTGCCGAGCCGAAAATTTCCCCTCGAGCATCTGATTGGACAGCTTTTAAAATCCCCTCTACATCGCCAGCCCCTAGGAAAAAATGGACATTGGGGAAGCGATTTTTAAGATCTTCTTTATTATGAGAGACCATGCATCCTGTCACAATCACTTTAGCGCCCTCTTTTTTATTTGCTAAAAGTGCATTGATCGTCTCGGAGGATTCTTGACGCGCTGCTTCCAAAAAGCCGCAGGTATTAACAACAAGGTAGTCGGCCTCTTCAAGAGAACCCGTCATCTCATATCCTGCATGGACTAGTATGCCTATCATGACTTCTGTATCAACAAGGTTTCTGGGACAGCCAAGACTTGTAAAACTAACTTTATTTTGACTATTGGGAGGGTATTGCATAGATTTGGTCCATGATAAAAAGGGTCAATTTTACAGTTGCGTCGATTTCAATACACCAAAATTCTTGAAGGTTATCACTTAATTGACTAGACTGTATGCTCTATAGATATATTCAATGAACGATAAGGTGTTAACTTATGGCTAGCAAAAACCGTGAACCGATAAAATTGAAGAGTTCAGAGAGCAAATTTGTTTACTGGACGACAAAAAATAAAAAAAAGACGACAGGCCGCCTGGAGCTCAAAAAGTATGATCCAACCTTGCGTCGTCATGTGACTTTTAAAGAGGCAAAATAATCTAACGCAAGCATTCGCTTGCGTTAATAAATTTGAGAAAAGATAGCCTATGCGCTTTGAGCTCTCTGTTGCCCTAAAGTACCTTCTTCCTAAGCGGCGCCAACTATCCGTATCGATCATCTCACTTGTCTCGATCTTGGTGATCTCTCTTGTCGTCTGGCTGGTTGTTGTTTTTCTCTCTGTTACAGAAGGAATTGAAAAAAAATGGGTGGAAGAGCTCGTCGCTTTAAACGCCCCCCTTCGCATGACTCCAAAAGATGCCTACTATCACTCTTATTATTACCAGATAGATGGAGTGAGCGCCGACTCTAATTATTCCAATAAGAGCATTGGAGAAAAGCTTCAGGCAATTGCGACCAATCCTTACGATCCGAGTTTCGATTCAGAGCTTCCTCAAGATTTTCCAACCCCGGATATGCATCAGGATGGCTCTATCAAAGATCTTGTAAAAGAGGGATGGGAGACGATTTTTAAAGCTGATGGATTCTCCCATCTATCAGCCCATGAGTATGAAGTGGCTTTTGGAAACTTAAAACTCGAGCTTATCCGCAACACAAGCCCTCCCCTTCTCTCCGAAAGCCCTAAAGAGACTATCTTAAACCAGGTCTCTTATATCGCCTCTTTTGAGAATGCAAACAAGCGCTTAACTTCAATGCTCTTGCCCATGAGCAGCGCAGACTATTCAAATCTTTTAGAAATGCTTGGCAAAAAAAGAGAAGAGACATCCCTTTCGTTTCAAAATCGCCTGATTCCTTTTTTTGACCACATTAATATTGAAACTTTTGAGACTGCCAAAGAGGGCTCGTTGCTTCCGAAATCTCTCTACCCGAAGAGTGCAACATTGAGAGGAGTAGCTCTTTTGCATCAAGGAAAAATCTTGAAGGTCTACATTCCAGAGAGTATAGAAAAGGTCGACTCTACGGCTCATCTACTCTCAACCTATGGATATGAGCCACTGATAGGCGATCTCCATTTTGAGGAGGGATCTCTTCTCTTCTCCTCTCTCAAAGATCCAGCCTCCGAGGTGGACTCCGCTCTCTTTATTGTTGGTGGAGTTGAGTTTGCAGCGAAATTTTTAAGAGATTCGCTACAGAGCGCAAAAAAACTCTCCGATCTACAATTTGAAATTGCCGGTAAGATACAGGGCATCCCCATTCAGGGTACCCTTCCTTTTAAAGGGTTCAATATTAAGAGAGTCTCTTCTTTAGAAAGCAGCCAGAGCGCTCCCTATTGGATCCACAAGCATGCTGAAAAAGGCTTCTTCATCCCCTTCCAAAACTCTCTTGGCGAGGGTATAGTTTTACCCAAAAGCTATAGGGATAATGGCGCGCATTTGGGTGACCAGGGGACAATTTCCTATACACGGGAATCGGCAAGCGGTTTTCAAGAGATGCGCCTTCCGATCTACGTCGCCGGGTTTTATGATCCTGGGTTAATGCCTGCAGGAAATAGAATTATCTTAACCGATCCTAAAGTCACTGCGCTCCTTCGGACAAACTACAGCTTTTCCGATGGAATGATTGGCAATGGCATCTCCATCTGGCTACCTCAGCTTCAAGATGCCCCCAAAGCAAAAGTGGCCATCCAAAAAGCTCTTGAAAAAAACAATCTTGATAAATACTGGAAGGTGGAATCTTTTGCTGATTACGAGCTGACCCAACCGATATTTCAACAACTTCAAAGCGATAAGACACTCTTCACATTGATTGCATTGATTATTCTGATCGTAGCCTGTTCCAATATCATCTCCATGCTCATTCTCCTTGTCAATGATAAGCGAAAAGAGGTAGGCATTCTTCAATCCATGGGCGCTTCAAAATTTCGCATCGGGCTTATTTTTGGGATGTGCGGTTTAATCACTGGTCTTTTTAGCAGCTTACTTGGAACTCTCAGTGCGATTTTAACTCTAAAATATCTCCACTCTCTTGTCTCTCTCTTAAATTTTCTTCAGGGACATGAGGCTTTCCATCAAGCTTTCTATGGTTCAGAGCTCCCAAATTCTCTTAGCCTCAATGCTCTTGGCTTTGTCATTGCTGCTACAATCGTGATTTCTATCTTAGCTGGGGTGATTCCGGCGATTAAAGCAGCAAGAATACAACCCTCTCAAACTTTACGCTCGGAGTAAGCTTAAGTGGCATACGAAAATAAAAACCCCATTCTCCAAGCTAGAGAGCTCTCTAAGAGCTTTTATTACCCTGAGCCTTTAGATATCTTCAAAAATGTCTCCCTCGACCTTCATTTAGGTCAGAGCATTGCAATCATGGGCGCCTCAGGTGAGGGTAAGAGCACTCTTTTACATATTTTAGGCACTCTTGAAAGACCGAACGAGGGGAATATTACAATTGCCGGGCAACCTGTTACCCCCTCCAAAGCCGCATTTTTACGCAATTTGCATATTGGATTTGTCTTTCAGGCCTTTAATCTTCTAGAGGATTACTCTGCGATTCAAAATGTCTTAATGCCAGCCCTTATTGGACAAAAGCCTATCCACAAGGGATCTTCAGCCCACCAAAGAGCCCAAGAACTTCTTAGCCTTGTAGGGTTAGACAGCCGCTCTCACTTTATGACTAAGCTTCTTTCGGGAGGAGAAAAGCAGCGGGTTGCTTTGGCCCGCGCTCTTTGCAATGATCCTGAAATCATCCTCGCAGATGAGCCTACTGGCAATCTCGATAGCGAGACCTCAGAAAAAGTCCACCATCTTCTTTTCGACCTAACGCGAAAATTCCATAAAGCACTTGTGATTGTCACTCATGACAAAGAGCTTGCAAAGCTTTGTAATCAAGTCTTTTATCTTAAAAAGGGAAAACTCGAGCAACAACAATAGGGGATCTGTAATGGACCAAAAGTTTCTTAACCACCTTCAAGACGAGATCAGCGCAATTAAAAATGCGGGTCTATATAAGGAAGAACGGGTCATCACATCTCCTCAACAATCGGAAATCACCCTCTCTAATGACCGCCATGTTCTAAATTTCTGTTCCAATAACTATCTGGGGCTTGCTAACCATCCCAAAGTGATCAAAGCCGCTGAACTTAGCCTAAAAAAATATGGGTATGGTCTTGCCTCTGTCCGTTTTATTTGCGGCACACAGACAATTCATCTCGATTTGGAAAAACGAATATCTCATTTTCTAAAGACAGAGTCGACAATTCTTTATAGCTCCTGCTTTGACGCAAATGGGGGCCTTTTTGAAACCCTTCTCCAGCCTGATGATGCAATTATCTCAGATAGCCTAAATCATGCTAGCATTATCGATGGGATCCGCCTTTGCAAAGCAAAGCGTTTCCGCTATGAGAGTAATAATATGCGCGATTTAGAAGAGAAACTCAAAGAAGCGCAAGATTGCAGATTCCGGATGATTGCGACAGATGGAGCCTTTTCTATGGATGGAATCATTGCAAATCTCCCGGCAATCTGTGACTTAGCTGATAAATATCAGGCTCTTGTGATGATTGACGATTGCCATTCTACCGGCTTTTTAGGAGAGACCGGACGTGGAACGCATGAATATTGGAACGTTATGGGAAGGGTGGACATTCTCACAGGAACTCTTGGTAAAGCCCTTGGGGGAGCCTCAGGAGGCTATGTCTCCTCTCGGAAGGAAATTATAGATTTTTTACGACAGCGTTCAAGACCCTATCTTTTTTCTAATAGTCTCTGCCCGATTATCGCAGCAGCTTCTTTGGCTGTCTTTGACCTTTTGGAAGAAGAAGGAGAGATGCTGCGCCACAAGCTCTTTGAAAATGCCCGCTACTTTAGAAAAAAAATGGAGCTGCTCGGCTTTAAACTTGCGGGCAAAGACCACCCAATTATCCCTGTGATGCTAAAAGATGCTAAACTAACGCAAGAATTTGCCAAAAAGATGCTTGATTTAGGAATTTACGTTGTAGGATTCTTTTATCCCGTTGTTCCTGAAGGGACTGCTCGCATTCGTACTCAAATGAGTGCAGCTCATACAAAAAATGAATTAGATCAGGCAATCCAAGCCTTTGAAAAAGTTGGCAAAGAGCTTGGTGTGATTGCTTAATCACCATCTATAAATAACTTAAACTTAATAATATTATGAAAGCAATAGTAAAGAAAAATCCTGCGCTCGGCCTTGTTATAGAAGAGAGGCCAATTCCTCAAATTGGCGAGCGCGATATTCTGATTAAAATCCGCAAGACATCCATTTGCGGGACTGATGTCCATATTTATAAATGGGATGAATGGGCAGCTAAAACTCTGCCTCTCTCCTCAATTATTGGCCATGAATTTGTTGGAATTGTTGAAAAAGTAGGCTCTAAAGTTGTTGATTTTGCTCCAGGGGACCGTGTTTCCGGAGAGGGTCACCTCACTTGCGGCCATTGCCGAGAGTGCAAAAATGGAAGGCGTGTGCTCTGTCCTAACACAAGAGGCATTGGAGTCAATCGAGATGGATGCTTTGCAGAGTATCTATCACTTCCAGAAGAGAATGCTTTTAAAATCCCCAATGAAATTCCTGATGAAATTGCTACGATCTTTGATCCTCTAGGCAATGCAGTACATACAGCCTTTTCTACAGAACTTGTTGGCAAAGATGTGCTTATTACCGGAGCTGGCCCTATTGGCCTTATGGCAATTGCTCTTGCAAAAAAGGCAGGGGCTCGCACTGTTGTGATCTCGGACCTTAACCCCTATCGCCTTGAACTTGCAAAAAAATTTCAACCCTCCCGCATCATCGATGTCTCAAAAGAGAGTATTGGAGATGCGATGAAGGAGCTAGACATTCAATATGGATTTGATGTGAGCCTGGAAATGTCTGGCAGTCCTCAAGCTTTTGCATCTCTTGGAGAGTTCACTGCCTGCGGTGGAGAGATCATGCTCCTTGGTATTCTTCCGGCAGGCGCCATAATTAACTGGCACCAAGTGATCTTCAAAATGCTTAAGATAAAAGGAATCTATGGCAGAGAGATCTTTCGTACCTGGTTCCAAACTCTCCATTTGCTTCAAAGCGGACTCGATGTGACCCCGGTTATTACCCATGAGTTCCCCATGGAGGAGTTTGAGAAAGGCTTTGAGATCATGCTATCAGGTAATAGCGGCAAAGTGATTCTGGATTGGACGCATTTATAATGAAAAAAGAAGAAGCAGGGGTTCTTGATTTTTTTACTCTCCATAAAAGCCTTATTGAAAAAAGGCTGGAGGAGCTTATTCCTTCAAAAAAAAGCCCTTTCTCCTCTCTTTATGACGGAGCTCGATATAGCCTGCTTGCCAAGAGCAAACGGATTCGCCCCCTGCTTTGCATGGCTGCAGTCGAAATACTGGAAGGCCCTCTTGAGCAATCTTTAGATCCCTCCTGTGCCTTAGAACTTCTCCATACCTACTCTCTTATCCATGATGACCTACCCTCCATGGATGATGATGATTTCAGAAGAGGGATTCCCACCCTTCACAAAGTCACAAGCGAGGGGCATGCTATCCTTGTTGGGGATTATCTTCTTACCTACACCTTTGATGTGATTGCGAGAAGCCCTTTTCCCTCGGCAATTCAACTCGAACTTATCAAATCTCTTTGCGCTGCCGCAGGCGGCGAGGGGATGGTCGGGGGTCAGGTGATGGATTTAGCGATGACGGGAAAAAAAATTCCCTTAAATGACTTAGAATTTCTCCACTCCCATAAAACAGGAGCCCTAATAAAAACCTCCCTTCTTTTTGGGGCTATCATGGCGGGTGCAAGTTCAACTGAAAGGGAGATCCTTGCCTCTTTTGGAGAAAAACTTGGGCTGCTTTTTCAAATTGTCGATGATATCCTGGATGTTACAAAGCCAAAGCAGAAGCATGGGACAGCTATAAGTGGAGATGCTGCAAAAGCGAAGGCAACCTACGTCTCTCTTCTTGGGCTTGATTGTGCGCACGAGAAAGCTAAGATGCTCTTCTTGTCACTCTCAGATATCCTAAACCAGTTGCCCCGCGACACTTTTCTTCTTAAAGAGATTGCTACGAATATTCTCTCTCAAATCGAAACATGAATACCTCAACTCGAGTCCGTGGTCTACTTCTCTTTAATAGTAGAAACCATTACTCAAGGATATAATCAAGAGAGCAAGAATGGCAACTGCAACGATTATGGCAAGACATGAGGAGGCCATCGATCCGCAGCTAGTTGCTCTCCCTCCATTGTAAGAAGGACGTACTATGGGGTAATGATCATTCGTATGGTAATGGTGTGTCGTTGAAGTGGTAAATGGTGGAGTTGGGAAGTTTGTGGGTGAGGAGGAATAACCAAATGGGGGTTGAGTGGGGATGTAGCTGGGTTGGGAGCCAATTACAACATGCTTTACAGTATGATTTGATGTTAGAGGGGATGGTGGAGGTCGCGAAGGGGGCGGCCCAAGATAGACTGCTGGATTAGAAGGAGGTTGGGTTGGTGGTACAGGTATATGCGGTGCATAAGGTGAAGAGCCTTGCTTGTTGCCAGTTCCATGCATGAGTTTTTCCTCTTTTTTTAAGATTACAAAAATCACATTATCAAAATTTGATTAATAGATCAAGATCTACCTTGAATCTTTCTCAACTTTTCTATTTAATGGTCTCCTATGCGAAGCCAAACACTCGTTCTTCATTCATCACAATCCTTTATTCAACACATCATCTTAAAACGGATGTTTGACATCTCATTTAGTCTCTTTGTTTTACTTTTTTTTTCTCCCCTCTTCCTTTTGATTGCAATAAGTGTCCGCTTAAGCTCAAGAGGCCCTGCTATCTATCGGCAAAAGCGGATAGGCCGGGGAGGAAAATCCTTCCACTGTCTAAAATTCCGGACAATGGTAGATGGAGCTGAGAGCATTTTGCAAAATCTTTTAGATGAAAATCCTTCTCTCAAAAGTGAGTGGGATCAATATCAGAAATTAAAAAAAGATCCCCGCACCTTCTTTGTAGGACGACTCTTGCGAAAAAGTTCCCTTGATGAACTGCCTCAATTCTGGAATGTTTTAAAAGGAGAGTTAAGTGTTGTAGGTCCAAGGCCCTACTTGGAGTCTCAAAGAGATCATTTGGGAATGTGGGCATCTCAAATCCTTTCTCTGCGTCCGGGAATTACAGGGCTTTGGCAGACCTCTGGCAGAAGCAGCATCACTTTTCGTGAGAGAATTGAGATTGATGCCCTATATGTAGAGATGCGCTCCTTCTGGTTTGATATGCTTTTAATTGCTAAAACAATCCCCCTTCTTCTTTTTTCCAAAAATGCATTCTAAAAAAAGTCGGAGCCGATTTAGCTTTTGTATTGGCTTTTTCCTCCTGCTGATCTCACCAAGTTTTTTTCCCTCTTTCCGCCCTCTTTTTTTTGCTCCTTATCTTATACTTTCTATCTATCGTTTTCCTCTCTTCCCGGTTTTGTTAAGAGGAATTCTTTGCGGCACACTTTTTGATTTAGCCTCTTCTCATCCATTTTTTGGGCTTACCCCTCTTATTTATTGCATTACTCTTCTGGTCCTCTATACTCAAAAATTCAATTTTTTTGAGGATAAACTCTCAACTGTGCCTCTGATGTGCGGTATCTTTTCACTTCTCTTTACCTGCTTGGAAGCTGGAGCTTTTGCCCTTTTTGGTGGGAAAATCACCCTCTCCTGGCGATGGGCTCTCACAGATCTTTTGGGTATGGTTTTTTTTGATCTTCTCTACGCTCTTTTCTTTTTTGCACTTCCCTTCCTTTTAACCGGATCGCTTGGTAAAATGTTTAATAGAAGGAGAGCTCGATGATTATATCCGGAGTTGAGATCGCAACTCAGATTAAAACCGAAATCAGGGAAGCGATTTTACAAAAATGCAGAGAAAGAAGACCCACCCTTGCCGTTGTCCTTGTTGGGGATAATCCAGCCTCCTTAACCTATGTTGGGGCTAAGACAAAGGCGTGCAAAGAGGTAGGTATCATCACAATTGATATTAAACTTCCAAAGACCACTACCGAAAAAGAACTTCTACACTATGTGGATAAGTTAAATGATGACCCCGAAGTGGATGGGATACTCATGCAAGTTCCCCTACCCTCTCATATTGATGAAAATCGGATTGTTGAATCAATACTGCCTGAGAAAGATATTGATGGATTCCACCCACAAAACCTAGGTAAGCTGCTCCTCGGGCTCGATACGGGCTTTATCCCTTGTACACCCCTTGGAATCAAGATTCTCCTCGAACGCTCCTCTCTTTCCATCGAAGGCAAACATGTTGTGATTCTTGGTAGATCCCATATTGTGGGAAAACCTCTTGCCAATCTTTTAATGCAAAAAAAACCGGGTTGCAATGCAACCGTCACTGTTGCCCATACAAAGACCCTCCATTTAAAAGAGATCTCAAAGTCGGCAGATATCCTTGTTGCAGCGATGGGCTCTCCTCTTTTTGTAAAAAAAGAGATGGTCAAAGAGGGAGCTATTGTAATTGATGTGGGCAATAATAGAATTACAGACCCCTCAACTTCTAAAGGATACCGCCTTGTTGGCGATGTCGATTTTAAAGATGTTGCTCCACTCTGTAGGGCCATCACTCCCGTTCCCGGGGGTGTAGGCCCGATGACTGTTGCCTGCCTTCTCCATAATACCCTCCAAAGCCGCCTCAAAAGATCCCAATGAAATATAGTCGATGCAGTTTCAAAAGGTGCATTGGAGCCTCGCGAAAGCTCCCGGGGTTGAATGATCGTAAGTTGATTAATATTAATCAATACGCCTCAACTTACGATCATTCAACCCCGGGGCTTTGGCGCGGTCCAATGTGCCTTTTGAAACTGAATCGACTATACCTTCTCTTGCTGCTTATTTTTTTAGCCTCCTGCAACGCACCCGAAAAAGGGGCCTCTTTTGAAGGAGTTGCCATGACTATCCCCTACAAGGTATTGATTCCCCAAAAACTAAACAGCGAACAAAAAAAATCCATACAAGAAGAGATCCATGCTATATTTCATAAAATCGATGCAATTTATAATAACTGGAATAAAGATTCCGAAATATCAAGGCTAAACAATCTGCCAGCTAATAAAAGAGTCCCAATAAGCCAAGAGCTCTTCTTTTTTCTGCAAAAAGTCTACGAGCTTGTCTATCAAACGGACTCTCTCTTTGATCCAACCATCTCTCCCCTCTACTCACTTTGGAAGCGAAATTTGCTTGCAAAAGAGCTCCCCTCGCCCGAAGAAATTGAGAGGGTCTCTCTTTGCTGCGGTTGGGATAAAATCCATCATGAGAAAGGGCTTTTTTGGAAGGAGCATGAGAATGCTTCTTTCGACTTTTGCGGATGTGTCAAAGGGTATTGCGTAGATCTTTTAACAGAGCGTTTACAGGCTCTTGGATTTGAAGATGGCCTTGTAGAATGGGGAGGGGAGATCCGAGCTTTTGGAAACCACTCTACAAGTCGCCCCTGGAGAGTCGGCATCTCTCCCATCTCTTTTTCTCATGCCCTTCAGCCTATTTCGCTTGAGAATGAAGCTATTGCCACAAGTGGTGATACCTGGAGCTTCTGGGAAGTTGATAATACCACCTACTCTCATATCATTCATCCCCATACAAAAGCTCCCATGAGGGTCAGTGAAAGATCGATTGCCTCTGTTACAGTTGTTGCTAAAAGCTGCATGCAAGCGGATGCTTTTGCTACGGCTCTTATGCTCTTTCAAACTCCCGAAGAGGCCACTCTTTTTGGTAGTGAACTAAAAAAAAGATTTCCGGAAATCCAATTTTGGATCCAAACCCGTTCCTAAGGCTTTAAAGGTTAAATACAAAAATTTAATCACCACAGACGCGGGCTCAAGGATTTTTTGAATCACAAGAAATCCTAAAGTCGAGATAGAGACCACAGAGATTACAGAGAGAAAATAATTATCCCTATCTTGCCTATCCTGTTTTTCTCCTCTCTCTCTCGTGGTCTCTGTGGTGCAATTGTCTTTTAGGTGAAGTGGCGGGTAGCGCGTTCGACTTCCCGCTGTTTTTCCCGGGAGATAAGGGCTTCTCTTTTATCATGCCTTTTCTTGCCGCGTCCAAGAGCAATTTTGAGTTTAACCTTTCCACTTTTAAGATAAAGAGCGAGGGGAATAAGGGTTAATCCTTTGAGCTTCACACCCTCTTTGAGGCGTAGAATCTCTCTTTTGTGCATAAGGAGTTTTCGATCGCGCCTCTCCTCATGGTTAAAGAGCTGCCCGCCAAACTTATAGGGAGCGATACTTGCCCCAATAAGCCAAATTTCATCATCCATAACCCTGACATAGGCCTCTTGCAGGTTACCGCCGCTATCCCGCAAAGATTTTACCTCAGTCCCAAGGAGGCTGATTCCAGCTTCATAGGTTTCTAGAATTTCATAATCATAAGATGCCCGTCTATTGACGGCAAGATCATTAGAAGAGGTATTTTTCTTATTCATTTCAGTATTTCGTTATAAAGAAGCAAGTATAACCTGAGCTTTGGGTTTTCTTCCACTTGACAATGGGCTATCTTCTCAAGTATTTTAGTTTCTCCTTATCGGGAAGAGGACCCCACTATGAAATTTGTTGTCTCAAAGCAGGATTTGATTGAGCTGATCCGTAAAATCCAAAATGTTGTCCCTCAAAATGCAACAGTCCCTATCCTCTCCCACTTTCTCATAGAGGCTGAAAGCGATGAACTCATTCTTACAGCAACAGATTTGACAGTGGGCGCTCGAGCGCACCTTCCCGCAAAAGTGAAAGAGAAGGGAGCCATTTCTCTCCCCTCTCGCCGTTTTTTTCAACTCTTAAGAGAACTCACTGATACAAACCTCGAGGTTAGCGCCTCTCCTGGCGAGATGGCTCAAATCCAAACTGGCTCCTCCTCTTTCCGTCTGCACGGAATGGACAAAAGCGAATACCCAGCACTGCCCGATATGTCGCAGGCAACACAGTTCAAGATAAGTGGAGGGATTTTAAAAGAGATGCTCTTCCGAACAAGTTTTGCCGTTTCTAAAGAGGAGAGCCGCTATGTTTTAACAGGCGTATTAATGCGTGTTAAAGAAGGAAAGGCGATCTTTGTCGGCACCGACGGAAAAAGGTTGGCTAAGTCGGAGACTCAGGTTCCCCTGCCTGCCGATTTTTCCGGAGATTATATTTTACCCCTCAAGGCTGTCGATGAACTTTTAAAAAGCGTCGATGATAATGCTGAGGCCACTATCTATCTATCCGAAGACAAAGTAGCTGTCGAATCTGGCAATGGTATCTTGATCTCTAAACTGCTCTCAGGCGACTACCCAGACTTTGAACAGGTGATCCAAACAGAAGCTGAAATTTTCGTCACATTACACCGGGAAGAGCTCATCACCCTTTTAAGGCAGATCTCCCTTTTTACAAGCGATTCCTCCCACTCTGTCCGCTTCACTTTTGTGCCGGGCGAGCTTATCTTGACTGCCAATAGTGCCGACATAGGCGATGGTAAAGTGAGCATGCCTATCAATTACCAGGGAGAGAAGCTGGAAATTGCCTTTAATCCCCACTTTTTCCTTGATATCCTGCGTCACAGTAAAGATGAGACCGTGACTCTCCGTATCTCTGACCCCTATAACCCAGGGGTTATTACCGATTCAAGTGCCGGCCTCTTTGTTATTATGCCGATGCGCCTTTCTGATGCACATTCTTAAGCGGTTATATCTTAAAGATTTTCGCAACTACAAAAGTGAGTGCTTCGAATTCTCTCCTCAACTCAATGCAATTATTGGTAAGAATGCCCAAGGCAAAACCAATCTTTTAGAGGCAATTTATCTCTTGATGACAGGACGCTCCTTTAGGACTTCTAACTTGTCAGACCTTCCTTACTTTGGATGCTCCTCCTTCTATTTAGAGGCGCATTTTGAAAAGGCTGGAATAGAACAGACCCTAAAGATGACATACCATGAAAAGGAGCGGATTATCATTTTAAACCAGACTCCCATACCCACCTTAAGTTCTCTTTTTGGGATTATTTTGGGAGTGATTATCACTCCAGAAGATCGCGCTCTTATTGTGGGTCCTCCCTTGCAGCGCCGGCAGTTCTTAAATTTGCATATCGCGCGAACAAATCCCTTCTACCTCCACCATTTTCGCCGTTATGAGAAGGCTTTAAAGCAGAGAAATACTCTTTTGAGACAAAAAAGAAGCCATTCTATTGAAGTGTGGGAAGAGCAGATGGCCATTTCAGGAGCTTATCTTATCCAAGAGCGAGTCAGGGAGGCAGAGGAGTTAGAAAAAAAATCTCACGAGATCCAGAAGCTTCTCTCGTTTGACAAAGAAGAGCTGACACTTAAATACAAGAGTTCACTCTCTTCCAAAGAGATATTTCAAGAGATGCTCGCTAAGACGCGGAATAAAGATCTACTATTGGGATATACAAGTATTGGACCCCATAAAGAGGACCTATCGATTGTGCTTGATGGAAAAGAGGCTCGCTCCTTTGCAAGCGAAGGCCAGAAGCGGGGTATTATCACAGCTTTGCGGATGGCCGAGTGGCAGCTTCTGAAAGACAAAACAGAGGATTTTCCTATTTTTTGCATCGATGACATGGGAATTTTTTTAGATAAAAAAAGAGAAGAGATCCTTTTATCACTGCTTCCAAGCCTTGGTCAGGTTTTCCTCACCTCTCCAAGATCCCTGCCAGAGTTAAACCCCTCCCCACACCTCCTCACCATTTCGCAGGGCCGCATTTTTAGACAAACACCCTAAAGTGTAGGGGGAGGGGTCACTCCAAAAAAGCTATAGACAGCAGCTTTTGCTCCTTCATCGTTACGGCTTTGTTCGATATTACTAGCTAAAGCACGCGATTCTTTATGAAGTTTTTTATTTCTTTCCAAAATACCAGCAGTTTTTGCCCATCGTAGGGAAGATAATTCTTCGCGTTTAGCTGATAAGTACTGATCATAATCAAGGATTTCTTCTCCCTTCTCAAATATTTCTTCAAGAAGTAACTTCGCCCTTATTAGGTCTGGTTTAAATAAAATTTTTCTAATACTGCCCTCATCATCTTGGCGACATGTTCTACCCCTGATTTGTATCTCCTCTACAAGCGTTTTGGGATAAAATGTCACAATAATATGCACACCTCCGCAGCTCTTTAGAGCTTCATCTCGGCAAACGAAGTCGATGCCTCGACCAAATACGCGTGTTATTAAAGTTGTTGTACCTTGAAAAGTCGCTCTAGAAATGATGGAAGGTTTATCCTCTGGCCGAGTCATTTCGGTGAGTTTCTCAGGAGTCTGTAAGGTTCTAACTTCCTGAATGGATAGATATTTACTAAATTCATCGGCCGCTTTTGTATTTTTGAAAACAACAAAAGTGCTTCGACCAGCTTGGCACTTGCTTACAATATCCTCTAGAATTTTGGGGAAATATTCAAATTCCTTATCCACGCCAGAGATCACTAATGTTTTTTCAATCACAATATCCTTTTTATTAAACGTAGAAGGAATGATTGAGCGTTTAGTAAATTTATATCTATTTAATATAGCATTTTCCTGGGGACATAATCCTCTTAATGTGGCCGTTAAGCCAAATTTCAATGGAAAAAAACCTGGTATTTTATAATAAGCAATACTACCGCAACCTATAGACATTGATAAGAAGCGCTCCTTATAATCCTCATTGCAAATCTTTCTCTCTTCACCCTCTTCGCTATAATATAGATAGGCAAAAGCTGTAGGATAAGTCCTGCGATCAAAACCAAGATTTCCAGCCTTGTCGATATAGCCAATTTGATTGTCTTGAGGAAAACATCTATGAAGGATTCTCTTACCGGGAAAGAATTGTAATGCATTTAGCATTTTTTGAATTTCCATGGGAAGAAGAGGTTCCAAATTAGGATAAATTTTTATAAGATTTTGAACCTCTGATGTATTCCTTAAATTAGCAACCGCTTCTTCTATCCCAAACGAACTAAATAACTGCTTATTCTCCCAAATATAGAGAAGGAGGTCAGGTATAGGGATACTGAATGCAGGATTATATGTATGCTCATAAAACTTGTCCCCAAAGACATCCACTTCATCCACTAGCAAGACCTTTTTTTCTCTCCCCTGCTGAATAAATAATGGCACAGGTTCATTTTTTAGAAATTTTTCCATATATTCACGATAGTTGGGTAGATGACCCGACATGAGTCTATTTGTCAGACTCGTGATAGTGGAATAAGTAATTTTACTAATCAGATTTAACTCTCTAAAAAGTTTTAAAAAATCATTATAATCGCGATCGGAAAGATAATCACTGTAGCAGGTGACACTGACTTCATGACCCAACAAAGCAAATAACGTAGCTAACATTCCTAAGCTAATCGACTTCCCCTCCCCAGTCCTTACTTCTGCCAGGTGACTTTTTATCTCATTAGGATCATCGATGCCAATCAGTCGCAAGATGGTTAAAACCTGTGTATTATGCAGCTGCAGAAGAGATTCTTTTTTTGGAGAATCCAATCTGGAATAGAGGAAGGTCCAAAGAGCAGAGATATGTCCCAGCAACTGACCTGT
>JABDDZ010000028.1 GCA_013287335.1 Chlamydiota bacterium
GAAAATCTGTTGATTCAGGAGCAGCTTCTGCTTGAGCTGCTGCCGGAGCTGCTGCCATGGCAACTGGCGCTGCCGCTGTAACATCCCATTTTTCTTCAAGAAGCTTCTTCAACTTCGCTAAATCAACAACTTTAAGATTGCTTAGTGTTTCTACAATTTGTTCTAATTGATCTGTTGCCACGGTAATTCTCCTAGTTTAAATAGACATATTTTTTTAACTTTTATTACACTTTTGCTCAAGACATCTCGGTATGCCAGCTAATGCCTCGTTAATAACAGCAAGAGTTTGAGCCATAGGAGCTTCTAAAAGCCCAACAAAAAGTGCACGTAGTTCATCAAGGCTCGGAAGGGTAGCAATTGCTTTCACCTCTTCACCGGACAGGAACTCTCCATCAATAAGACCACTTAAAATGGTGATATTTTCATTCTTTTCTCCAAAAACCATGGCAAATTTAGCTGGACCTGCCACCTCTTCCTTGGCAAAGATAATTCCAATGTGTCCCTGAAGAGAATTGGGATCAATTTTGATCCCTCGTTTTTCAGCCGCCTTTAAAAAGACTCTTTTACGAACGACCTCAAATTCACCTCCGACATTACCAAGCTGATCTCGAAAATCTCGAATTAAAGCAGCTTTCATCTTCTGGTAACTTGTAACCACGAATCCCGAGGAAGCTTCGATTTTTTCATCGATTTCATCTAGAAGAAATTGCTTTTCTTCTCTCATAGTTTACCTCTTTTAAGCTGATGGGATTTCTTGCCGATTAATTTCTAGCCCCGGTCCCATTGTTGAGGAGAGCACTACAGATAGAAAATAATTACCTTTTGCCGTTGCGGGTTTTGCACGGGCAATAGCTTGCAAAAGAGCTCTGATATTCTCTACAAGGGCCTCTTTAGAAAAGGAAATTTTTCCAACACCGCTGTTGCAAACAGCCTGTTTATCAAGTTTAAACTCGATCTTTCCTTTAGAAATTTCCCTTACTGCTGCACCAACATCTGTTGTCACGGTTCCCGCCTTTGGCGTGGGCATAAGTCCTCGAGGCCCTAAGACCTTTCCGAGCTTTCCAACCTCTCTCATCATATCAGGCGTCGCAATCACCACGTCAAAATCGGTCCATCCCCCTTTGACTTTGTCAAAGAGTTCGTCGTGTCCTGCAAAGGCAGCTCCTGCGTCTAGGGCTTCCTGGACTTTACTCCCTTGTGCAAAGACGAGGACGCGGAGTGTTTTGCCTGTCCCATTCGGTAGTGAGACAGTACCGCGTACCTGTTGGTCCGATTTCCGTGGGTCGATTCCCATTTTAATGGAGATATCTACCGTCTGGTCAAATTTGACCGGAGGGCATTTCTTTAAGGTGTCGATCGCTTCTTCAATAGAGTAGACCCGATGGTCGCCCACTAGAGAAGCAATCTTCCGAATTCTTTTACTTCTTCGACCCATAAATTATTATTTATTTCCTTTGAAAATCAAAAAAAAGAAATGTCTGGTTAGTCAACAATGTCGACTCCCATACTTTTTGCAGTTCCCATCACCATCCTCATGGCCGATTCAAGAGAGCGCACTCGCATATCAGGAAATTTGGATTTAGCGATCTCTTCTACCTGCTCCTTGGAAAGCTGACCCTTCTTGTCCCTGTTGGGCACGGGTGATCCCTTCTCTTCTTTAAGCTTTTTTAAAATCAGCCGAGAAGTTGGAGGTTGTTTAAGGATAAATGTAAAACTCCTGTCTGAAAAGACTGTGATCTCAACAGGGATAATATCCCCAACTTTATCTTGGGTCAGTGCATTGAACTGCTTGCAAAATTCCATGATATTACAACCTGCTGCCCCAAGCGCAGGCCCAATTGGGGGGGCCGGATTTGCTTTTCCTGCAGGAATCTGCAGCTTAATTAACTTAACAGCTTTTTTTGCCATTGTATTCTTCCTAGATTAATTCCTAATAAATGTGATTAAGCTTAGGTACGAGATATTTTCACACATAAAGATTCGTTGTTCCATAATACCCGGGGGTATAGATCCTCGATGGGGATAAGGGATATAGAAAGCGTTTCATTATAGTTAGAGTCTGATTTTAGGAGAAGAGTTTTTTAACGCGCACCAAAAAAAAACAGTCCCCGCCCCAAAATCCTGAATTTTATCCAAACTAAATTAAACGCAAAGAATCGCAAAGAGACAAAGACCGCAAAGAAAAAGAGAGAAATTTTCAATAATTTATAAGTCTATATATAAAAATTTAAAAAATGATAGGTAAGATAAGAATAATCTTCTAATACCAATTTCTCTTTTTCTTTGCGGTCTTTGTCTCTTTGCGATTCTTTGCGTTTAAATTGCTTGTACACAAAAAAGCTATCTATTGGGGTTCCATGTCGGGAGAGACCTCTTCCACTTGCCAAAACTCAAGATCGTCCACACGGGTATCTCGCCCAAAGATAGAAACCATAACACTAAGGCGTCCCTTTTCATGAAAGACTTCAGAAATTGTCCCGATGAAGTTCACAAAGACACCATCATTGATCTTAACATGATCGCCCACCTGAAACTTATGTTTCTGGGTTACTCCGCCTTTTTTAGATTCAAGGTCAAACATGATATTATCAACTTCACTTTGCGTAAGAGAGGTCGGTTTTTCTCCCCCCAAAAAATCAATAACGCCATTCGATCCCTTGATATACTGCCAAGACTCATCTGTCATCGTCATTTTAATGATGACGTAGCCGGGCCAGATTCTCCTTTCGGAGATCTTCTGCTGTCCCTTCTTGACTTCCATCACATTCTCTGAAGGGACAAGCACCTCTTCAATCAGATCACTCATTCCGGCAGATTCTTTGTACTCCTCAATTGACTTCTTCACTTTCTTCTCTTGAGAAGTGAAGACTTGCACCACATACCACTTATGCATCGGTTTCTTATCCACCTATAAACTTTAAAAATCCATCTAGAGCGCTCAGTATGCCTCGCATGATAAGATCTATTGAGTAGACAAACAGTCCAAAAAGAAATGTACTTGCCAAGACGATTTTAGTATAAGCCTTGAGCTCTTCTTTGCTTGTCCATTCAATCTTTTTCAGCTCCTGCTTGACCTCTCCAACAAATGTAACCACCTTCTTAGCTTCCCAAGAGGCTGATTTGCCTTTTTTAAGATCCATTTTTTGTAAAGCCTTTGTATTTGCTCTCTCCACTTAGTGCCCCCATGATTATAGTAGTTCCTTGGCATAAACTCTACGCAAAGAAACTACTAAAAAGCGAGTGTAAAAAAGCGAGTGCGGAGGGATTTGAACCCCCGACCGGCGACTTTGGAGATCGCTGCTCTACCAGCTGAGCTACACACCCGTTAAAGAGATTCTTTCCTTAAGAAAGAATCTCTTTCAACCCAAAAGAGAGGATTACTCAACGATTTTAGAAACAGTTCCAGCACCGATCGTACGTCCACCCTCACGGATTGCAAAACGCATACCCTCTTCCATCGCAATAGGAGCTATAAGCTCTGCGATGATTTCAATGTTATCTCCGGGCATAACCATCTCAGTACCCTCAGGTAGAGTTACAGTGCCTGTAACATCTGTTGTACGGAAATAGAACTGTGGACGATATCCGGTAAAGAAGGGCTTATGACGACCCCCCTCTTCTTTTGTCAAAATATAAACAGTCCCTTTGAATTTTTTGTGAGGATTTACACTCTTAGGAGCACAAAGAACCATACCTCTTTCGATATCATCCTTTTCAACACCTCGCAGAAGAATACCAACATTCTCTCCAGCGCGCGCTTCGTCGAGGACTTTGTTAAACATCTCAAGACCTGTAGCTACAGTATCGCGTGTATTTTTCAATCCAACAATTTCGAGTTTATCGTTGATTCTAACAATCCCTCTCTCTACCCGGCCTGTCGCTACAGTACCGCGTCCAGAAATTGAAAAGACATCTTCAATAGGCATGAGGAAAGGCTTATCAACATCGCGTTGAGGAGTTGGGATATCTCGGTCGACAGTTGCCATTAGCTCAATGATCTTGTCCATGTAGTGACGATCGCCTTCGAGCGCTTTTAGAGCAGACCCTTTAACAATGGTAACGTTATTGTATCCCTTCGCTTCCAGAAGTTCAGACAATTCAAGCTCTACAAGCTCAATAAGTTCCTGGTCAGCATCGCTGATCATATCAACTTTATTTAGGAAAACAACAATAGAGGGAACACCCACTTGACGAGCAAGAAGAATGTGTTCTTTTGTTTGAGGCATCGCACCATCTGTTGCAGCCACAACAAGAATTGCTCCATCCATTTGAGCCGCGCCTGTAATCATGTTTTTTACATAGTCGGCGTGGCCTGGGCAGTCAACGTGCGCATAATGGCGGGCTTCTGTTTCATACTCAACATGGCTAGAGTTGATTGTGATTCCACGCTGTTTCTCTTCGGGGGTGTTGTCGATAGAGTAGTAGTCGCGGAATTTTGCTCCCCCTTTTTCTGCTAATACCTTTGTAATAGCAGCAGTCAGAGTTGTTTTGCCGTGGTCAACGTGTCCAATTGTCCCAATATTTACGTGGGGTTTATTTCTTTGGAATTGTTCTTTAGCCATTTGATTTATCCTCCGTAAGGCTCTTTTTTCAACGTAAGCTCTAGGTCATAACCAAGATGTGCTGACTGCTGAGTTTTCAACAACCGGACTTACGCTATTTTTTAATAATTTCTCTCTTTTTTTGTTTGCCCAGAATAGGAATTGAACCTACGACCTTTTGCTTACCATGCAAGTGCTCTACCACTGAGCTATCTGGGCAGTCAATCTATCGATGACGATAGGTAATACGTGCTTTTGACAAGTCATAGGGGGACATTTCAACAGTCACCCGGTCGCCGGTTAGAACACGGATATTACGCATACGCATCTTGCCACAGAGATGGGCGACTACTGTCATCCCATTTTCAAGCAACACTTTAAAATTCATATTTGGAAGCAGTTCTTCAACGGTTCCATCAAGCTTAATTGTATCTTCTTTGGGCATGCCAACCTAATTTATCACTGTCATATCGAGAAAATGAACAGATTGTTATCGCTTAAGGAGAATTTAATGTCAACTCCAGAATAAAGAGTCGGGCACGCACACGGGCACGGGCTCGGGCACGAAAATAGCTTTCTTATATTCAACCCTTTCTACCTGAAATCCGTTTCTGTTTTATCTAGGGTAACCTACGATTTGGATAAAAATTTAATCGTGCCCGTGCCTGTACCCGTGTGCGTGCCCGACTCTTTACTGTAATTCCAAGGTAAAAAAACCCAATACCCAAGCCTCTCTCCTCTCGAGCACATTTTGCTTAGCGACTTTGGGCAGTTGGATAGAGTTCTATTTTGGTTGAATTTTTTAATTGATCGTCATATATTTAATTGATTAACTATAGACCAAAGATAAATTATGGATGCATTATTTTGTCCTTTTACAATCCCCCCCTCACTTGTCCGTCAATATGAAAATATCCGACAACCTGTAGTGATGTGGTTTGGCAGGGCATTCATGAAAATATCGGCAAATGGACTCTGCCAAAAACTCACAAACTATCTCATTGAAAATTGGGAATCCCTTGTTTTTTTTGTGATTGCCCTGACCGTGATCATTAGTGGAACAGGATTAATGTATGGCTTTAAAGCCGTTGCTCTTCCACTGCTCTACGGTATGGGGGGAGGCCTCGTGATCGGAGGTATTACCGGCCTCATAACTGTTTTTTGGATCGATCCCCAAGGAGAGATAAAGCCCAATACTTTCTGGGGCCTTACTAATACTTATTTGAACAAACTGAATCCCAATGGAATCCGTCCAATAGTGATAGCCATCGCTGTCCCTGTGATCCTTGCTGTGACTGTTGTCACACCAGCTCCTATGGGTATTGGATTCGGCTTTATCATTGGCAACCATGTTGTCACAGCCATTGGGCATCAAAAAGAATTAAGCCTGAACGAAGACAAGGCAACAAACCATCCTGTGACAATAGAAGAGTTACAAAGAAAAGTGGATGATCTAGAGAGGCAAGTTCAGTCGCTGCGTCCCCGCCATACTATTAGCTATAATGACGACAATGACTAAGGAAACTTCTTTCACTCTAGAAGAAAAATGTGAGCAAATCAAAGATGCATTTGCTCATGCGAGTAATAGGGAGAGAATATATGAAAAAATTATGGAGTTTGGCAAAACCCTCTCCCCCTTTCAAAAAGAGTGGAAAAACGAGGAAAATCTTGTCAGCGGCTGCCAAAGCCTTCTCTATTTGCATACAACAAGCCGGCTCGGCGCTCTCTATTTTTCTGCTTCTTCCGATGCACTAATCTCAGCTGGGCTTGCTGCGCTTTTAATCTTTCTCTATAGCGGAGAGTTTCCGGCTAACATCATAAAAAACCCTCCCCGCATTCTTGAAGAACTTGGCATCCCCGCTCTTCTATCTCCAAGCCGGGCAAATGGCCTGGCAAGTCTTTATCTCAAGATGAGAGAAGAAGCGATTAAAGAGGGAGTGAAACAGGCTCTTGCCGGCATTGGTTCTCAGCTCTCAAGTTAAATTCTAGCTTCCACTTCTTTTCATTTTCTCCCTCGCACCAGAGTTCTAACATCCCCATTTCAGTTACTTTGGCATGAAGCTTGATATTGACAGTTGTGCCTTCAATCCCTTCTGCACTCAGATGGGCCACAATCGGATGAAGTTCCCGAAGTTCACTTCCAATTTCCTCCACAACTCTACCAAGATCAACAGAACTCCCATCAGTCAGGAAGGGCGAGTCGCTTGAGAAAAACTGGAACTCCGCAAGCTCCCCAACAGCTAGAGTAAAAGTCTCTTCAAGAAAAACTTCACTCCCCTCTTCCATGCCAAAGGGTGCTATGCAAAGAGCGTGCAGAGGAGAGGGCTTGCCGGGCACTGCCGGAGCTGCCCCTTCGATGCCGATGAAATACCCACTTGTTGTACCCGCTTTAACACGAATCCCAGACTTTTCTTTAGACCACCTATAAAAAACAGCCCCCTTACTCACAGAAAAATCCAGATCTGCCCCCTCAAGAAGATGGATAGGGCTCCCAGTTGGGCCAATCCAGGAATTGAGTTGTTCCAGAATCCGCTTCTGGAAAGCACTGCTTTTCATTGTACCTCCATTAAAGAGAACTTTTGTTGGAAGTTCTCCTTGGCAAGAGTGATTAAGAAAAGCAGCCAGATGGGCAGTGATGCGCGCATCCCGGGCAAAAGGGAGTCCTAATTTAGAAATAGGACCCCTTGTCTCTAAAACTTTCTCTTCAAGGCCAAGAAGCGGGAAAAATCCCTCGACAAGTAGCGCATACACCTCTTCTTGTGTGAGGGTCGTTGCAATGCTTCCTCCAATTAGACTACTCCCTTTTCTATCGATCAAAAAGGTGGCAGCCGGAGGTGCATCATCAGAGAGTAGGAGCTCTTTGACTTTTCTTGCCTGCATAATCAAACTTTGAAACTGCCAGTGGTCAAGGGAGCGTCCCTCCGTCTCCAGCTTGCCTTTTACATGGTATGCAAGGGCTAAATCGATATTATCCCCTCCTAAAAGTAGGTGAGGGCCGACAGCCCTTCTCTCAAGAGCTAGTTCCCCTGCATTATCACTCACAGTAATGAGGGTAAAATCGCTTGTTCCTCCACCGATATCTACAATAAGAACCCGGTCCCCGATTTTGAGTTTTTCGCGCCAATTTGTCTCATTGGCTCCAAGCCATGCGTAAAAGGCTGCAAGAGGCTCCTCGATAAGAGTGACCTCGGGAAAATCGGCATTTCTCGCAGCCTCTAGAACAAGTGCCCGGGCGCTTGGATCAAAGGAGGCGGGGACGGTGACAAGCACTTTCTGCTCGGCAAAGGGAGCATCAGGCTCAACTTTTTGCCAGGCCATTTTAATCACTTTTAAAAAAGCAGCGGAGACATCGATAGGGCTTAAAGGGTGAATATCCTCATCATCTCTTACAATCGGTAAAAAACGCTCCCTTCGATTCATATTAAAACAGGAGAGCCATGATTTTGCTGAATGGATCACTCTATGAGGCAGCTCCCCGCCTCTCTCCTTAGCATATTGCCCTACAATGTAGGGCTCTTTCCATTCACCGGCCATTGGAAAGAGCAGTGAAGAGGGCAGCTGAAGAAGATCTCTTTCATTCCCATCGGCATCGATCTGTGGGATGGAATGCTGTCTTATTTTAAAGGATTCTTCCTCCAAAGAAATTGAGGAAAATGTAGAATTTGTGGTCCCTAGATCGATGCCAATAATAAAACTCATACTATACTACCTCTACTTCGGCCGGACAAAGTACTTTAACAGAGGAGTCCATTTTATCTTTTGGAAGGGAGTATTTATGCACACACCACCCCTTATGGCGTAGAGTCCCTTTGTAGGGAGGAGATCCTTTCACATTGCCAATCATTTTTATCTCTTGAGGATTATATCCTTGCGGAATGATGATGTCAGCTCCCTCTTTTTCGGCTAGAAGAGGCCTAATAGTCACAAGCTCTTCGAGAGTTTTTGCACATTCAGTATGAATCTTGCGAGCAGCTGACCCAATTTGAGCGTCGGAGTAAGCGGAGATATCCTCTTTAAAAAAGTCGACAATTCGTCCCGAGCGCTGGAGGGCCGCAAGAAGCCTTAAATGAGAAGCATCCCCCTCTTTTTTTGGCTCTTCTTTTCCTTCAATAAATAATTGAGCACTCTTCTCATCTTTAAGCGCTTTAAAAAAAGCTTTTATTGCAGATTTTAATCCCATACACACCTAACACTGATAAATTGATAATATGATGCCAAATTTCCCAAGAATTTCAATAGTAAAAACAAAGAGAGCATAGACGATCGCCAAGTAGATAATGCCTTTTCCTCCCGGAATGCGATAATCTGACTGCAAATTCATCTTATACCGTCCAATATAGAGCATAAGAGAGGGCATCAGGCCATTTAATATAGCATCTCCAATTCCTCCAGAACTATCGAGGGCAGTTAAAAAAACCTTTTCCATAGAGATGGCGAAAAAGAGGGTTGGGCCTGCTACAAGAAGTCCGAGTGCTATGCTTCCCAACCCTTTCCGGCTTATCTTTAGTCCGTCAGAAAGAAAATCAAAGAGTCCAAGTGCGATACCTAAAAACGAGGTCACAAGAGCAAAAAAAGCAAAAAAGTCGGCTGCCCGGGCAACCCAGGGATTTCCAACGGCCATCCGTAAAAAATCGGTTGCCGGTTTTCCTTGAATAAGGGCGTTTTTAAGGCCGAATTCCCCCTCTTGAGAGACTGTCCCTAGAACAAGCCACTGCCAGATAATATAAATTAGAAGCGCTAAAGTTGTTCCACAAATGATCGCTCTTCTGAGGATTTTGCCATCTTTCTGAAGGTAGAGGGTTAAACTGGGGACAATTGTCTGAAAGCTAAAGATGGTCAGCAGTAATGGAACTGCAATAATTGTTTTACAAAAATCGTGGATCTTCAAATTCTGCCATTTTACCTGCGAAGAACCTAGGGTGATGAGGAGAATGTAGGAGATAATCAGCCCTACCATCAGAATCGTATTGATGCGCCCGACGACAATATTGCCAAGATAGATGATCAGCCCAAAGATGATGATGAAAACTGTAGCAGCGATAGGATGAGGCATTGACAATCCAAAAATGCTCTCTACACCCACCTGCATTAAGCCTCCACCCCCAGCCGTATAGGCGACAAGAGAGGCATACCCAATAAAAAGGTAGAGAATCCAGGCTACAGCTTTTCCAATTGGACCTAAAAAGCGGGAAGCCATCGTCATTACATGCGCTCCCTCCTCCATCCAAAGGTTGACCTCTGACAGGAAAAGGGCTGTGAGAGTCATAAATGCCCATCCAACTAACATCATGACAAGGGATGGGAAAAAACCGGCCATACTTGTTGCAACAGGAAGGGCCAGCATTCCTCCCCCGATGCAAGTCCCGGCGACAAGGAGCATTGCCCCTATAAAACTTCCTTTAGCCATACCAAATCCCATCTTTCAAAAGGGATATAGCTTATCAACTCAAAGAGTATCTGTCACTGGGTAGAACCTGAATTTTAGAAAATCTAATCGTGCACGGGCAGGGGCAGGGGCACGATTAGATTTTCTAAAATAGAATACTATTTTTCAATTATTGATTGAGGGCCATTAAGACGCAGGCTGCTGCGACGATCCGCAGCGTTTGTGAAGGGCTTTTAAGCTGAGTCACTAAAAAAGGGAGCATGTTACGCTCACCAACTCTTCCTAATGCTTCAAGAATATGTATCTTTGTCATCTTATCAGCACTCTCATAAAGATCCACTAAAACAGGAAGGGCAGCCCTATCTTTGCCCCAGACGGCAAGCACAAGCGCCGCATCCAAACGCACCTTAAGGTCGGTGCAATCAAGAAGCTCGCGAATTAACTCTATTGCGCTTTCATCTCCTTCTCCTAATAGCATTTCCGCTGCAATGCCTGTGATGTGCCACTGTTTTTTCATCAAATACTCTTTAATCGTTGCAAGAGCATTTGGATCTTCACAGATCGCTAAAAGATTGAGGAGTTCCAAATGGACTGCCTGGGATGAGGCTTCAGGGAAATTGGGTATAAGGGCATTATGTTTAAGATCACTTTTTTGAAGGGATTGAAAAAGCCCTTGCACCTCAGATTTCCACATCCATTTTTCTTTTGAGCTTCTAAAAAGCTCATTGATCACAAGCGCTCCCTTAGTGACATCTTCTCTTTGTCGCATGAGGCAAATCGCAAGGTTAGCTTTTACAAAAGGATCGTTTGATAGGTCTATCCATTTTTTGGCCAGATCTATCCCAAATGATCCTGCAGAGGCAATTGCTGCAGCCGCAAGGGCTCGCACCTGCTCTCGCCCATCGACAAGAAAGCGCTCTAAAATCCTCTCTCCCTCTTTAGGATCAATGAGCAAAAGAGCCCATCCCGCTGTGATTCCCGTTACAAAATCTGTGCTAAGAGCGGCCTGTTTAATAAAGGGAGTAGTGGAGATGCCATTCACAGATCTGACTTTTAAAATGCCAAGCCCCTTGATTGCCGATGCTCTTACCTCATTGTTGTGATCTTCGAGAAGAGGGAGAAGAATATCTCCCATGCCCTCGAGCTGAAGTTGAGCAATAGACTCAGCAGCAAGAAGACGAAGAGAGGAAAAGGGTGAATGAGAAAGTTTTTCAAGGGTTTGATGATCAACATTTTCTTCTAAAGTAGCTACTGCGAGAATAAGCTGTGCCTTTTCTTCAGCATCACATTCTTTATCGGATAATCTTTCGATGAGAAGAGGAACTTTTTCTTTGAGGTGAAGGTTTGAAAAGGCAGCGGCTAGTTTTAGACGGACACCGGGATTCTTTTCTTTTTCAAATAGACCCAGGATCTCCTCTTTAATAATCTCATCTCCATAATGGGATGCTAGTGAGACTCCAATAGCTCTTATGGGAGCGCAGGAATCGCGCATGGCCTCGAGTAGAAAGGGAATCGCTTTTACATCATGAGAAATTGCTGCAGCTATGAGAGAGATCAAACGGACATTGAGCGCCGATGTGGAGCTCCCCTTCTTCACAATTGCCCAGCAGACCTCTTCGAGAATTTCATGGGCGTAGGCCAACTCCGGATAGGCTTTCGCAACCTCTTCCCAAGCAGCAAGAAGTTTCTTTTCATCCCCTTTCGCTCCATAGGCTTTAATTTTCATGATTTTTATGGGAGAGCTCCCAGGAAATAGCTTGAGGGCACTTTCAACTTCTGTTACGGCTGAATCAACATCACCGATGATAAGATGAGCCTGAATGCGTCTTAAGCTATGCGATTCACCCTCTTCCACAGAAAAAAGAGAGGGGGAGACGAGAAGAAAAAAGACCCCTATAATTAAACAAGCGAGGCTTGAATAAGCGGTCTTAAACATTTTTGATCAATTGTTGAATAGGCTTAAAATAGGGAGAATCTTTATCCCTCATCAATTCAAAAAAAAGTGTCTCGGAGGTCGTTATGCGAATGCCAAGCAAAGAGAGCTCATCTATTGCTGAATCATGGTCTTCTCTATGGCGCCCTCCAACGCAATCGCGAAGCACAATTACTTCAAATCCTGCATTTACAAGGTCTTTAGCACTCTGAAAAATGCAGATATGGGTCTCAATACCCGCTAAAATCCAGACTTTTTTCCCTGATTCTTTAATGAGTGCGGAAATCTTACTATCTTGAAAACCTGAAAAAGCGGTTTTTGAAACTCTTGGAGTAGAGCCAAGAAGAGAGCAAATTTCAGGTATTGTCTCTCCAATTCCTTTTGGGTACTGCTCTGTGACAAATAGAGGAATTTCGAGGAGCTTTGCACCACTTATAAGAAAGAGGAGTTTTTTTCTAAGCTTTTCATGATCAAGAATCAGAGGAAAAAGAGCCTTTTGAATATCTACAAGCCAGAGGATACAATCTTGTTTTTCCATTTGGCTCTCCTTATCCTGCCATGCGTCCCAAAGGCGCCCCGCCGAGAAGATGAAAATGGAGATGGTAGATCGTCTGTCCGGCAAAGGGACCATTATTGCAGATCAGGCGATATCCATCTTCTTCTATGTCAAACTCTCTTGCAAGTCTTTGAGCGACTTGCACTATCTCTCCCATTAGCGCAAGATCTTCCAGATTAACGGATTGAAGATCTGGAATGACTTTTTTGGGGACAATCAGAATATGAACTGGAGCTTTAGGGGCAATATCTTTAAATGCAAAAATGTTTTCGTTCTCAAAGACCTTTTCGCAAGGAATTTCGCCCTGAATGATCCGTTCAAAGAGAGTTGTCATGATTTTCTATCCCATTTATTTTAAGCACAAAACTTAAAGCAGTCAGGGCATCTTCCCTACTCTCCCAAACTGAGGTAAATTTCCCCTTATGGCAAAAGATGGCTCCCTGAATCCCACTGACTTCTTTGAGCTCTTTATCTAATAGACCAGCCCATTCCTCCGGAAGTGGGAGGCGCACTTTCATGCGATTATCATAAGAGGGAGGAATGCCTCTTAACTTCCACTGATTTCCGGCTGGCATCACGACAAAAAGAGCAGGATGAGATTCTCCTCCGAGAGCAAAAAAGCTCTCTTGCCAGGGAATGGATCTATCAAAAATAAGACAGGTCTGATATTTTTTCATCACCTCTTTAACAATGCCGCGACATTGGGCGCTATAGGCAAATCTCTCTTTGAGGCGCCTGAGGTGTCCATATGCAAAGTCTAGGGCCTCAAAAAAGGCTTTTAAGAGCTCCTCTTCGGATGTCTCATAAGAGATGGGACTAAAATTTGCAATCACATGCGAGAAAGTGCACAAGCCAGGAATTTGAGGAGATCTTCCATTGTCATGGTCATCGACGCCTTTAACAAGGAAATCTTGAAAAAAAGCCCACTCTTCCTGGTCGATAAGCTCTTCGGATTTTAAATAAGCTAGAATCATCCCAGCGCTACTGAGATATCCAGTATAATGAGCCTGATGGTGGTCAAAGAGTTTTAGGGAAGGTTCGTAAACTCCTCCCACATCGCAAACATACTCACATGTTTTTAACCGCTCTCCATCACGGGTGCGAACGATCTTGTCCCGATCGATAAGATCATAGAGCAAAAGTAGAGCGCAAGCTGTTATCTCATCAGCGTGAAAGGGGCCATTATGAATGCCAACGCTTCGTGCAATTTTATCCATGAACAAAACAAATTAAACGACCCATTATATGCAATGACCCAAATTTCACAAGTAAATAATCACACGAGAGACCCCAGTTCGACTTTTGGATTTTTTATTCTCAAATAAGAAAAAAGAATCGGGCGCACACGGGCAAATCCGACTATACTTCAAAATCGGTTATGGGCAAACACGCGAACAGGATTGAGTTCTTAGTAAATTTTTCTTTGAGGAATTCCTCTCCTTCAATTATGAATTGCATATGACCTCTTATCTTTATCCTGGACATTATGATCTTGTCACTCCAGATGGAGTGATTAAGACCCTCAAGACAATCGATGCATCTTCGCTGTTAGCTGAAGTTAGGATTGAGGGAATCTCTCCTGCTTTTGTCGGTTTTAAAATCCCCAAAGAACGCATTTTTTTTAACTTTAGAAGCGTCCTGGCTCAGCTAGGGTTAAATACTACCACTCAAGAGATTGTATTAGATCCCACAAGCTTTGTAGCTGAGGTCAGGTTAACAATCTATGCCATCGGCTCTCTTGGAAGGGAGATGCTCCAATACCTCAAACCTGGAGCATACATTGGAAAACTCTTTGCCGCTGATGAGCGAAGGCTGGTCCGCAATCCCGACTACTTGGCAAGGATGTTTGGGCGCTCTGACCGATATGGTCAACCTCTTCTCTCTTTAGGAGGATTGCAGGGAAGTGAGCAGATAACCTTGGAAAAAGTGAAGGGTTCCATGGTGGCCTTTCTAGCCCTCCGCGATGGACGCATCGATTATGATTCAACGATGAAGGGCTTTATACCAACAATTGGGCGCGCACTGCTTCGAAAAATACGTCTCCGTGAACTGCTGAGTTTACATCAGATCTGGAAGCCCAATATTCCTAAAACTACAAGCCCCGATGAAATACTGCTTGTCTCCTCTCTTCCTCTCCACATCCGGACAGTCTTTGCAAAAGTTGTCGATCCCCTTCTGCCGACGGGATTCCACCATACAAGCGCAAATGTATTGCAGCCCGATACTACAGCTTCAGGAGATATTTATGAACTCTATGGCAACTCCGCCAAAGAACTCTTCGATATTCCTCTGGAATTTTACACCCTTGAACCTCATCGTGAGCATGTCTTTTTTGAAGATAGGGATCAGCTGCAACTCTGCCTTGAAAATCCAAAAGCGGTTTTTGAAGCCTTTGAAACAGCTCCAAAACCGCCGCAAAATCGAGCCTCTATATTCATTGTTAAGGGAACACAAATGCTTCGCCTTCAAGAGTCTGATTGGATTACGCGCGACCCCAAAAAACAGCCATTCCCTGGAATTGGCCATGGAGCGCGCCAATCTCTTATGGCCGAAAGATATATCGAGCAGCAGCCCTCTTATCCCTTTTTGAAAGCAATCGAGGATGGACTCATCACAAGCCAAGGGGTCCTATTCACCCGTTATTTCCCCTCTCCCATATTAAAGCGGATGTTTCTCTCCTATCATGTCCAGGGGTTTTTAAAAGGAATTTATTTTCAGATCCCCTCTTATTCAAATGGCCAATATTTTTCTCAGGAAGACCGCTCAATGCTTCTGGATTTTGCGGTATTTGGAATCCCCATCTTCTGGGCAGATAAGACAAGCGGCCAACTCCTGCAGTATGTGCAGCGGCCCGATAAATCAAGCGGAATGTTTGTTCCTATTAATAGAATAGAGACATTTTTAAAAGCGTCTTTTTTTGGAATTTATGGCTCAAACCTTCTTGAGGGAAACTTCGAGGCGGAATTAAAACTCCTTCTTCAAGGGGTGTTGGATATGCGAGCGGAGATGAAGCACCCCCTCTTACAACCTGAGACTCCTCTCGCTCTTGTAACAGGAGGAGGCCCTGGAGCCATGGAGGTAGGGAATCGGATGGCGCAGGAGTTAAAGATCTTATCCTGTGCAAATATTCTGGATTTTACTCCGCGTAATGAATCTGTTGTAAATGAACAGCGGCAAAACCCCTATGTTGAGGCAAAGATGACCTACCGTCTCGACCACCTAATTGAGAGGCAGGCCGAATTTTACCTCGACTTTCCCCTCTTTGTCATGGGGGGAATTGGCACGGACTTTGAGTACGCTCTTGAGGAGGTGCGCCATAAGGTTGGATCACGCCCCTCAGGCCCGATTCTCCTTTTTGGAGAGGCGGATTATTGGAGGCAGAAGATCACCTCGCGCTTCCAGTGCAACATAAAAGCCGGAACTATCAGAGGATCTGAATGGGTGAGCAACTCTTTTTTCTGTATCCGTAATGCAGAGGCAGGACTCAAGGTTTATCGCGACTTCTTTTCAGGCAGCCTAGCGATTGGCAAGAATGGCCCTGTCTACCAAGATGGCTTTGTTATAGTATAGTCGATTAAAAACCATAAGAGATTCTAATAGCTGCATAGTTTGATCTACGCCTGCAAAATTGCCCCTCTAATGAATATCCATTGTGGTATTCCCCAAAGATACGAAACTTGCGTCCAATTCCCTGGATATTACTATATTCCACACCTAGAAGATAGGTTGCATCGAGATCAAAACCATGCTCTTGCCAATTGACAAAATTCATTGCAAAGAAGGGCTGTACATAGAGCTTATTGAAGCAGTTACGGCAGCCAAATACGCGTATTTCTGTTCCATATTGGACATAGACGGGCTTAACTCGAAAGCTATCATCGCTTGAAAAGATATATCCAAGCCCACCATATAGGCGGATATGTGAATTCATCTGATAGGAGGCAAAGCAGTCAGTGCCCTCTTCGCTGCGGTTCATTCTAAAGGTATGCGGATTTTCAATTAAAAACTCATCTCCTAAATGAGATGACATGTGCCAAACTCTTAGCCTGTAAGACCATTTATCAATTGCATAAGTCAGAGAGGGAGCAACAAAATAGTCTGTATTTACCATGCATGCATCGGGATGATCGAGATCAAATACTGAAAAAATTCCCGCCTCAATTCCAATTTGAAGATCTCCACGCCACCAAAAGACATCTTTCCATCGAAAAAAGGGAAATTCGTCTCCAAAAATGACAGCTCCGACATGTTTCAAATGCTTGCCAATCATTCTGTCGTTAAATCGGATAGCCGCGGAATTTGTCACTTGGCGGGGATCTGCCACAAGGGGGGCAAAGAGACGATTGGATTGAGGAAACCAGATACCTTTAATCTGACAGCAGGGAAGAGGAACTTCGCAAACGGTTTCCATTGATGAGTAATCGCAACTCTCGCCACAGGGGTCTTGAAAACACTCACTCCGGCATAGAAATTCTTCAGGGCAACAATCTATTGATTCAACGCAGTCTATACAAGGTATATCGTGGATAAAGCAGACAATGCTGTAAGCTAAAAGATCATTACAGGGCAGATTAAAAACATAGGCATTATGATCACGTACAATCACTCTGACTCTATATTCATAATAATGGGTATCAATAAGGGATTGAACATATCCTGAGAGATACTCGTCGGAGCTGAAAGCAACGTGCGTTTGTGGAATATTATCGCTTCTTGTTTGGGGAACACAATTGTTGCAATAGTGATCGGAGACGCAATAATTTGTCAGCTCCTCACTACCCCACAACGGCAAAACAGCTAAAAAAAATAAAAAAAATGTCGTCCGCATTTTGCCGCATAATGTAATTTATGATTCTTATATTATACGAGCGAGAATCTCTCAAAAGCTTTTTTTATTTCGCAGCTTCCAAGAGCGCGAGAAAGGCATAAATTGATCGATATTTGAGATAGTCCTTCCATCTAAATACCTAATAAATTGGAATTTTGAATCGACGATACATGCTAAAAGTCATCACCCACCTCTTTATTTTTTTGCAATAGATTTGACCCTTCTTCGAACTCATTTGACATTGACTCAACTTCTTGGTATTTTAGCCCCATTGGGGCAATAGCTCAGTCGGTTAGAGCAGCGGACTCATAACCCGTAGGTCCCCGGTTCAAGTCCGGGTTGCCCCATCCTTT
>JABDDZ010000029.1:0-16593 GCA_013287335.1 Chlamydiota bacterium
GGTACTCTCGCAGTTGAGGTGCTAAGTCAAGTGCCAGATGCGGTACATTTTGTTTTGCCAATGGGAGGAGGTGGACTCTCGGCGGGTTTTGCATGGCATATCAAAGACAAGAATCCTCATGCAAGAACTACAATCTGTCAATTAGATGGTTGTCCAGCTCTTCAACTATCTCTTCAGCAGAATAAACCGATTACTTACATGCCTTCGATCGATACGCTCGCGGGTGGCCTAGAAGGAGGGCTTGGGGAGAAGTGTTTTGACATTTTAAAAACGCGGGTGGATGAGATTGCTCATATTAAAGAGGATGAACTCAAGGAAGCCTTTTGTTGGCTTCTGAAGAATCATCAATATCTGATTGAACCTTCGGCTGCTGTAGCGCTTGCTAGCTGCCTTTATGGCCATACGCGACCTAAAGGTCCTACAGTGATTATCTTAACGGGACGCAATGTCAGCTATGCCACGATTCAACAAGTGTTAGGTGGCTCATCATGAAAATTCTTTCACGAAAACAAATCGAGCAGGTTCTCTCAATTCCTAAAATTCTCGAGGCGATTGAACAAGGTTTCATAGCTTATAGTCGAGGAGAGGCCGTGGTACCGCCCGTAGGCTCTCTCCATTTTGACTCTCCTCCTGGTGACTGTCATATCAAGTATGGGTATGCAAAAAGCGGGAAATACTATGTCGTAAAGATTGCTTCTGGATTTTACGATAATCCTAAACAGGGACTGCCATCGAATAATGGACTTATGCTCTTATTCGATAAGCAAAATGGCAATCCAGTCTGCACTTTACTCGATGAAGGGTACTTGACCGACGTACGAACAGCTGCTGCTGGTTACGTAGCAGCAAAATATTTAGCTCCAAAATCAGTTTCATGCGTTGGAATAGTGGGTACAGGGGCACAAGCGTATTATCAATTGAAGTTTCTTTCATTTGCCACTGAATGTCGTAGAGCAATGATCTGGGGACGTGATATTGAGAAAGCAAGGAAGATTGCAAGACACCCCGACTTAAGTGAATGGACATTGGAAATCGCTCAAAATCTCGAGCAACTGACAGCGGAATGTAATTTGATTGTAACGACGACAACTTCTTCTCATCCTCTTCTCTTTGCCGATCAAGTAAGACCTGGCACGCACATTACTGCAGTTGGCGCTGACGATATAGGCAAACAAGAGATTGATGAGAAGATTTTTGTAAAAGCTGATAAAGTAATTGTAGATAGTCGAAGTCAGTGCTCTGCCTTTGGGGATGTTTCTCATGCTCTAAAAAAGGGCATGGTTGGACCTGAAAAACTAATCGAGCTGGGGGAAGTGTTAAAAAATCCTTCTCAGGGAAGAACATCCGAAAGTCAAATAACAGTGTGTGACTTGACTGGAATTGCGATTCAAGACTTGCAGATTGCTCAAAGTGTATATGAGGGGCTTAAATTCGGGGAGTAGTCGCCAATACCTTCAAATGGGCAATAAATTCTCATCCACGCCCCTATTCACCAGTCATTCTCTCCTTTTTGACGGGGATCACAAATCCTAATGCTGCGTGAGCTTTTGTTAAAACATCGGCAAGGGAAAGAAATATGCCATCCAATTTATCCTGGGTCACAAAATCAAGAAGACCTTCTTGCTTAATCCTGACAAAACTAAAAACTGCATATCTGACAGTTAATAACAGCATTCGTTCAGTGGTTTTACAGAATTTTGGAAAAACATCGGTTTCCGATCTTCGACATAATGAGGAGATGTGAGTAAATAAACATAATTTTGCGTAATCAGCTTTGATTATTGCAGGATCGGTACACATTTCGAACAGATCAGCAATTTTGGCATTTCCTTGCCAAGTGGATAGTTTCAATAATTTCTCCTCGCTGTGCGCTCCAAAAGCATCAAAAATTTCTGGGTGCAACTCATTATAATCTGAAAAAAACTCTTTGCAAATGTCCTCTGATAACTTGAGAAATGCATCGTCATGCTGATGAAAAACTTTATAGAAAGCTAGATGGGGATATAAATGAAATCGTTCTATAAATTTCTTTTCTTTACCAGCTTTTGACAACACATATTCCACTGTTGCATTTAGCTCGAGCATGGACCTAGTATGATGATTTGCCGCAAAAAAGGTGCCCTCACGTAAATCCCCTAGATATGCTAGGAACTCCTCCATTATTCGATAGAAGACTTCTTTCGCAAAATTTTGATTAGCTGAGTTTTCGAATTGAATATATTTTTTGTGAAGCGCATGCCGCAGCGTTTTGATGGCTTGTTTGTATTTTACGTACAAGTCAGATTTTGCTAACTCCATCTGGAGACTTTCTAAGTAGATGAAATCCTCTATATCCACATCAGATCGAGGTTGGGTAATACAAAGCCTATTAATCTCAGTTGGGGGTTTCATGCGGGCTGCTCCTTATCATCTTTCATTTTATACCCCTAAAACCGTTCTCACTCTTTTCTCAAGACTGATAAGGCGTTCTTTTGGCTCATTAGAAAAGACAAAACGTACATATTTAGCCGCTGCTTCTCCCCAGCCAACCATTGGGGTTGTTGCAATTTTGGCTTCTTTAAACAACCTTTCTGTCAGTTCTGTGGAGGTCATTCCATAGGACGTTGCGTCTAGCAATAAGGACCAACCGCCATGGGGAGGAATAACTGAAAGACCCTTGAGTTCATGAAGTAAAGTATCCCGTCGTTCTTCCCATACAGCTACAGCAGCTTTTAATCCATTATCTGGAGCAGTCAATCCTGCAGCAACTCCTGCCATGCTAATACCTGTTTGGCATACGACGTTTGAGATGCTTACTAAACCTATGTCATTCATGATCGCTTTTGGACCTACTATCCAACCCACGCGCCAGCCTATCATTCTTAATTCTTTGGAAGCTGCACCGACTGTAATAGTGCTCTCTTTCATATTAGGTAGGGATGCAGGGTGAAGTAAGGGGCGTTTGTCGTATAGGATACGCTCCATAGCTGCGTCATAAAGTAACCAAGCATCAGCTTTTATTGTTACCCGAGCCACAGCCTCCCATTCCTCTTTGGCAAGTATGTGACCTGTTGGCATGCCTGGACTGATCAATACAATTTTGGTACGCGAAGTTGTTGCTTTTTCAAGGGCAGGGATATTTAAACGCCAACCATCAGGTGAAGGAATAAGAGGAACAAATACAGGAATTCCCCCAGCGAGCCGTATGCGATTGATGATACCTGCATAAGTAGGGTCAGTGACTATAACTTCATCTCCTGGCTCAATCATCGCTAGAAGGCAATTCAAAATGCCAGACATGCCCCCAGCGGTGATAATGCACTCAGATCGCCAATCATAATCAACCCCACAGCTTTTTGAGACGCGCGCTGTCGCAGCTTTCCTTAGAGAGTCTTGACCAAGGAAGGGCAAGTAGCTGTTATTGTCATCTAATCCAATACTTTTTCTAGTTGCCTCTATAGCAATAGCTGGAGGAGGAATGTCAGTATCGAGATTTTCGAGCCGCAGTATCTCGGGGTCATGAGCTGCATCGGCGGCATTTCCCATGCGATCTACCCCAATTCCAGGGACTTTTTCTAACCTTGATACTCTTGATAGTTTAGGCATGGATGGCTCCTGATCATTAAAATTGTTCATAATATAGGCTGCTCGCTTATTTTTGTCAATTTGTATAAATTTGACAATATGTCTATTTTAGTGTAGAGTAGAGAGATAAAAGGAGGGGCTATGAAGGACAGTGAATTTTCTATTTTATGGAAGCAATACGAGCCTCTAATTCAAGCGGTTGTAGAGCTTTTTCACCCCTTTGTAGAGGCGGCTGTTCATGACCTTGAACAGGGCAAGGTTGTTGCCATTTACCATAATATCTCCCAAAGAAAAGTGGGGGAATCATCACCCTTGAAAGAGCTAAAAGTTGAAATTAAAGATTTTCCTGATTTTTTCTCCCCTTATTATAAGCAAAACTGGGATGGACGTTCTCTTAAATGCACTTCCATTACCATGAGAAATAAAAAGGGTGTCCCCATTGGATTAATCTGCATAAATGCGGATGTGAGCGTTTTTCAAGATGGCTGCAAGTTGTTGGAATCCTTTTTGAAAATCAAAGGAAATGCGAGCAATCCCATAGAGATATTTGGCAGTGAATGTGAGTCTCAAGCAGAAAGTGTCATTCAACAATTTTTAGATGAAAAGCGTCTTTCTTTAAACCATTTAAGTCGTGATCAAAAGAAGGAGCTTATACAAAGACTCTATCGAAAAGGTGTCTTTAATTTTAAAAATGCAGCCCCATTCATAGCAAAAAAGCTCAATACTTCGAGGGCTAGTGTTTACAATCATATCAAGCAAATAGGAGCCTAACAAGTTTATGGATAATGGATTAAAAAGTTCTGCTCAACGAATTCAGAACATCTTGCATGAGCAAAAGCTGGGCATAAAAGTCATAGAATTCAAAGAAACGACAAGGACTTCTCAGGAGGCAGCAAATGCAATTGGATGCGAAGTGGGGCAGATTGCCAAGACTCTGATATTTAAAGGTCGATCAACAGGAAAACCTATCTGCATCATTTGATCAAATTCGGGCATTTTGAAGTAAATTCTCTTGCCGATTTTGACGACAACTTTGTTTAGACCATTTTTGTGTCGACATGTCAAAAGATGTCGCAATTGACCTTTGGTAAAAGGGTAAAGACCACTTGTGACAATTTGCTCTATCCCCAAGCTTTTGGATTCATTATTGGTTCTCCTTCAATAAAATTGATGTGTACTTGTTAATGCTGAATTGAGACGAATGATACATCATGTTTTTGGGAAGGAAGTGGAGACTGTATTTTTGTCTAAGAAGAAACTAGAAAAGATGAGGGAGGAATTTTTGAAAAAAGCGAAGATTTTTCTTGCGGGTGTATTTTTTGTAGAACGGGATTAGTCGGTTTTGGATCGTTTTTTAGGGCGACCGTGAGGAAAGGGATGGTCTTCTGCGATCCAGCCTTTTAGAGTTCTTTTTTTATATCGAGCTTGCCAAAGGCTGTTTTGCTTGCGAAAACAAGAGGTTTGGATGGATCACATTCCGTTTTTAGCTTGCGAAGTTCTTCAATCACGCTATCTACAAGAGCAATTCGTCTTGGACGACCATTTTTTGAATCTTTGATATGGGCCAGTCTTTTTTCTAGAGAGATTGCCTCCCAAGTAAGCGAGAGAATTTCTCCCTTACAGGCACCCGTTGTGATTCCAATAAGGGTAATGCAGTAGAGATATCGATTTTTACTTTTCTTACAGGCTTCTAGGAGGGTGAGTTCTTCATGCTGTTCTAATATGCGACGCTTTTTGGGACTTTCTTTTAGTTTGGGGAGGTTTGTACATGGGTTCTCTTCAATCCAACGGAGAGTTTGACAAGCATATCGAAAGAGGCCACTTAGAGAGGACAGATAGCGATTGACCGTGGAAGTAGTTCGTGAGCAATCTCGCTCTGTAGGCGTTTCTAATAGCTTTTTGCGCCCTTTAAGGATCAACTCAACGTTGATGTATGCAAGTGCATAACATCCCAATTGGCTTTTGAAATATTCGAGATGCCGCCTTGTATCTTTACAACTTTTATGATGATCCAGGACACCATCTCTGATGTAGCTGTCAACGAGGTCAGAAAATAGATTATTTTGGCTGGGTCTGCCAAATTTATACTTTCCAAGTTTGATTTGCTGTTTGACAGAGCGTTCCCAATCCACTGCCTCTTGTCGACGCTGGAAAGTTTCACAAACCGTTGGGTGCTTGTTATTGCGAATGACTACTCGCCAGGAATAGCCATTTTTGAGTTTTCTTTTGAATATAGACATGTACAACCTCAATCAAAATTAATGATTGATTGTAGGTTGGTGGTTCTGCCTCAACGTCGGTAGCAAATTGGTTTTTTACTGCACCGTTTACCGATTGAGGAGACCTATGCCTTTCCAATCAGATCGAAACAACCACCTATCATCCAGGGAATCAGTGGTTTAAAATGTGGGGCAACCCGGACTTGAACCGGGGACCTACGGGTTATGAGGGCGGCGGACCGCCTTATCATCCAACACATGCCAGCTGCTATAGACAATAAGATAAACGCTTTGTGTTAAAAATGGTAATCATTTTTGCTGAATTTTGCGGATTAAATATGCCCGTCAGTGTACCGCTAGTGTACCGCGCTACAGCAGTGCATTGATAGTTGCGATAATGACATTTATATCTTTTGGCATCGCAAGTCTATCCGCAATGTCACCAAGGCCATGCAAATGAGCCGTCCAGAGCTTTTGCAGGCGCTTTAAGCCGCCTTCGTCAAAGATGATAAGTTGAAGAGTGGTCCCTCGATTTTGGAAGGTTTGCACCAGGCTCTCTTGCAATTTCTTTGGCTCAGTGAGTTTGTGCTCTCTAACAAGAAGGAATAAGTCATGATAATCTTTCATACGGCTGTTGGCGGCTCCTTTTGAAATCACGGTCTCCAACTTCTCGGCAAAGATTGTTTCAATGGGATAGACAAGTAGAGAGATGTCATTTTCAAACATGGGCTGCCCTCGATATTGAAAGAGTTGGACATGTAGGGGTTGAGGGGTCACGATGTCACCAATGCCCACATCGATGTGAATTTTATCTTTCATCCTTCCAAAGAGCGCTTGCAAGGTTGCCCGATACCCAGGATAGTTCATATGCGGCTGTGTGAGGGGAGATAACCCTTGATAAGCAAAAGAGAAGCCATCAGATGCTGAGGTGGTAGTGATCTCTTCAAAGGCGCCTTGGATTGCATGTTCATTGGCCTGCATGCGGGTAAGAAGAAAATCAAGATCAGTCGTTTCTCGGCCAATATTGAGGAGGTAGGCAAGGAGAAAACCACCTTTGAAGATGAATTTGTCGGAAAAGGAGGAGCGGGCTAATCGAGATAAGAATCGCTCTAATAGGAGCTGCTTCCAGCAATGGTTGAATTGTATCTGTCGTTCCTTTGCAATAGCTTGGAGTCGGTCCTTAAGTGCTTGTTCATTCATGTGGTCACCGTGATAAGATATGGGTCAATATTCACTCGCAATTTCTTGGCATATGCCTGGAGCTTTATGAGATCGAGCCTTTGATCGCTAGGTTGAGTAAGAGCAGTTTTCAAAGCTTTAATCGCTATTTCTCGGCTTAAAAGGCGGAATGCATCGATAATAGTCCGCTCACGATCGAAAATTGGAACGAATACCCCATCTAATTCGATCGTAGTTTTGCCTAGTTCCATATTGCGAAAACGGATGATTTTAAGATGAGGTCCACCTACTGCATTGGTTCCATGTCTAACTCCGATCCATTGGTGGCGAGGAATCTCTTCAGAAAGCTCATAAATTGCCAGCGCAGAAAGGAGACAAATGACCCCACCGTTAATCGCATAGACTGTTTCTATAAGATCCTGCCACCGAAAACTGACGTTAGATTGATAGTCACAATTTTGATATACTCCCCGAGAAATACGGTTTAGCCGCCCCATTTTCACATAATAAGATAAGAGGGCAGGATGAACCCCTAGCGCTTTTGCTTCTCTGGAGGTAAATAAGGGTTTTTTTAATAAAGGAGCTAATTTTTGAAGATATTCCGCTTCCATATTTACATTTTAACAAAATCACCCAAAGTAGTCAATTGGGCGTATTTGTTAGAATATTAAGGCAAGATAAAATCAATCAATAAAATTACACTCGTATTAACATATTAGTTTAAGTGTTGGTTATTGATTTTTTTTCATAAAAATAGTATAATCTTCTTTTGATCTATTTAACGGATAATATGGTTAATTCAGTTTCACAAAGTCTTATTAAATACTCGCCTCTTTTACAACCTATGGCAATGGTGCGAGATCACATAATTCATAGAATGGATACCGCATTCGAACAAGGAGTGACTGTTGTAGCGAATATTCTTAAAGGCTATCCTGAGTTTGCGCCTTATGCCTTTGATGTAGCCATGTGTATGGAAGAGAAAGGTAATAAACAAGCCGCAGATAAAATCAGAAAAATAGCAGTGGAAGTAATTAGGGTTAGTTCACCATCTCCATCTATCAATGATCCCCATTTTCTTACTCCGCCACTCACTGGGAAATATCCAGTAGGAGTCAAATCTTTTTATGTAGAAGATTTAAATCGTAATGAGAAGGATTTAGGACATAACACAAACAGAACTAGAAGATTAGAGCTTAATGTTCATTATCCTGCGATACAGAATAAAGAGCCCGCATATAAAATCGATCCGAATGTGGAAGAAATCGCTTTTCCTAATCCTTTAAAAAAAGAGAAATTTGATAATTTATGGACCCGTTCACAACCAGGATTAAAGCCTTCTACCGAGGAGAAATTTCCCATTATTATTTTTTCCCACGGCTGGGGTCAAAATCATAATGATTATCAACAGATTGTAGAAGAGCTTGCCAGTCATGGATATTGCGTTATTTCAGTAAATCATCCCTTTAGCAATTTTGTTACTGCGCATGTCGGGCATTATCAGGACCTACGTCAGCTGGATGAGTTTGGAACCTTAGATGAAGTTCATCAAAAACAAAAGATAGCAAATGAAGTCATGACAAATGCAAAGGATATTGAATTTGTTATACATCAAATCAAATCTGGAAAAATTGAAGACTTTGAATCACTTCTTGGTGAAAGCGTCAACTCTGAATTAATAGGGGTTTTAGGGCATTCTATGGGGGGTGCAGCCGCGCTACAGACTTGCAAAGACGTACCATCTGTTAAAGCAGGCATTAATCTTGATGGTCGCATATTTCAAAGTTCGGAAGAAAAAGAAAATGTTGTTGCTCAACCCTTTTTGATAGTAAGTGCAGGAGGTGCCAGTATCGATCCTGTAATTAAAGAAGTAAGAGAGGGATGGGATGAATTGCAACGAAAAAACCCTTCTTCCTCTAGAGTTGATATTCCGCATGCTACTCACGGGGATTTTACTATAGTGCCTTTATATGTTGAGAGAGAAGCCGAGAAAGCTAATGAAAGTTATGCAGAAATAACTAGAGCAACCAACAAAGAAATTCTCGGTTTTTTCAATCAACATTTTAAATAATTTTTTACATTCTGTAAGAAATTTACGAAACCAACCCAATCTCTTCTGGACCTTTTGAACCTTGCATACTCAGTTCAATGGCTATGGATGCTAATATTGATTTGCCTTTAGCCTTATCGGTTCATAATAATTCTTTGGTAAGGTTTATCAAATGCTTCACTAATAGTCTTTCCTTCTGTGCTTCAACTGAATAGAACCCATGCTGGGTATTAACTTGTTTCAATCGTTCTTTCCCTTTCGCTGTTTTGGGGCCTGTGCACTTGCCTCCATGGAGCCGACATCTTCCATTGGCCATAGCTGGCTGTCGACATGGCTGATGGCCGTTGGTTCTTGCTTTGGCTCCGCATAATTTCTCGAACATGGGTTCTCTCCTCCGTTTTTTATGTTAACCCCTCCCTCCCCGAAATTGACGATCGCCTTATCAGCAATGACACTATGTTGAACTGTAATTTTCTGCTCACCCCCACGTCGATAGCGATTGAGTGCCTCTACGGTCTCATTATGGAGCCGTAGCAGCTTGATTGCCTTATTGACATAGTGCTCGCTGTGGCAAAGCATATCGGCCGTCGCAGAACGCCTCAAATTGATCATGCCATGAGTAAATAAAGCGCCAGCCTGTAGGGCAAGGCGTGCCTCTATGGCATTTCTAGGCCCAAAGTCATGGAGAGTTTGAGCGACAATATTTAACTGTTCATTCTTTTTAACTACCGGTTCAATAGCAGATGCGCCAGCATCGACTATGTCTGAAGCCAATTCAATGTCCTTGACGCCAACGATCTCTTTCATTTTTTCAAAACAAGCATCACTTTTGCTCTGTCCCTCTGTCAATTGAAGGACGACATCAATTTCATGCTCCTTTTCTCCATGCCAAAACTTGATAGGGGTTGATTCAAGTTTGGGGAGGGTTTTGATCGCTTTCTTTTCTTGGCTTTTCTCCATATATTTTCTCCTAAATGTTCATGTTGCGGAAGGTCCGAAAGATCCAGAAGTAGCTTTTGTACCTTTTGGACCCCTCACTCTTTACGTTTCTGTTTTGTACACATCAGAGTGCACCCAATATTTCATACTTGGCCTGCCAGATGTCTTTACCATCTGCTGCATCAAATAGTTTCGCTCAAAAAGGAAGTTAAGCACTTCTTCAACTTCCATTGGATTGGAGAGTCCACTCCAATGCCTACCTTGATAAATATCCCTAGCTGAAAATGGCTCTTTGACATCACCATTTTTAATACGTCTTAGGAGGCTCTTGGCACTTTTTTGCACCATGTTCATACCACTATGATAAATCTTTTCAGCATGACTTTCCAAATATTCAGCCCATAGGATTGCACCTCTGAGGGTAGTGATATCGATCCTATCAGGAGATTGACCTCTACTGTCAGCATGAAGGTAGTGGAAGATCAAACTCAATGCGGGAACCAATTTTTTATATTTGGCAAGATGGGCTTCCATATGAGGCGGCAAGTCATCTTTGCGCAAACGATTTTCCAATTGAATTTGCCAGTTATCAAAAGCTGCTTGGGCTTCGAGATCAAATTCTATGAAAACAGGCTCCCCATTTGGGTCAAAGGCTAACTGATCTAGGAAAAGGAAAATTTCTTTTATTTTTTCCTCTAAGTGAACTAGAGAGATAGGTGCTACAAGTCTCCATTCAGCATTCTCCTCTGGCCATACCATGAGTTGAAAGCGCTGGATAAATCCATCATCTCCCTTTCCTCCCTGCATTGCACCGCGGATATATTGAGCTAATGGGCCTGGTTGAATCGATCCAATGATCGACAGATAAAGAGCGGGCACATAAAGAGAGCCTCGCCCTATACGGTCGATATTGAAATCTTCCTTACCGCTCCAGCTTTCAAGAAAAAAGGGACGATCGTTCTCTCGGCCCGCTTTTTCGAAACTATAGAGTAAGCCTGCAAGCTCATCTCGGAATAGGAGCACTCCGTGGGGATTTTCAATCAAAAGTTCCCCAAGCTTCTCCACGGTAGTGTCATCAGTTTTATACCGTTTAAGTGTTGGTGTTTTCGGCTCAGGCTCTATGTCAATTCCCCCGAGCTTTTGAAGATCAACTTTGAAACCGTCAGTTAACATTTTTGATATTCCCTTTTTGAGCTGTTCTTCTTTTGCCTTTTTTAGAATTTTCCAGGTTTCAAGTTGACCTGCATGTTGAGCGCAGGCCTCTTCATACAGCTTTTTGGCCACTGAGATCAAAAAAGTCAGAGGTTTTCGTGCTGCTTTCATGGCCGGACTCTTCATCAAAGAGGGGCGTCCGATGATCATCCCCCAAAGATTAGGGAATTCAATCCAATCAGTCCCTCTGCGCACCCTCATGCCTCGCATCCTTCCAATGACACTTCCTGCATAGATCAAAAAAGGAGCGGCGAGGTCATCGACCGGCACTTGCATTTGTTGTGAAAGACTATCTAACCATTCCTCTACTTCTTTGGGGAAGGTATGAACCGGACAGCTTTTCACAGATAGAATGCTTTCTTCTATAGGTTCAAAAGGTCCAAAAGTGACGGGTTTAGTATGGGCCACTACATTGAAATACTCATTGGCAGGGATTGAGTATTGCGCTATTGCTGTTTCAAAGGCTTGATACAAATAGAGTGACGCAGGCTCATCGATTGGTTGAAAGCCATCCCATTCTGAAGGACATCCTTCCTGGTCCTTTAGCCAGTCGATAAAATCGTCCCCCTTCTCTTTGCAAGGGAGCAGGCATATTCTAATTTCGGCCTGTGGATTGACCCTGCATATTTCTCTATACACGGCTTGCATATACCTTTTCCCAGCTTCATCATGGTCAGGGACTAATACAAAGCGAGAATGCTCCCTATACCGCGCTAAAAAAGCCCAGTCGGCATTGGTTGCATTGGATGATCCCATCATCGATGTCAAAGCCGTTAAATCGAGGTGATAAGCAGCTTCAGCACATTTTTCGCCTTCAAAAATAAATATATTTTTGTCAGGATGGTGATCTCGGAGAAGGTGCAATCCATAAATGGGCAGAGGAGTGGCCGCTCCTTCTGTCCATTCTCCATTCACAAGTTGATACTGATGAAACTTCTTCTTCTCTCCCTCTCGATCATATCGGACTACGAGGGCAAAGGGTTCAGACGTTATCTCATCTCGATACCACCAATAATGGGTCAAATGATTTTGCCTAACGACAGAGGGTAGATGATTCATGATACCCTCCATTGTCTAGCTAATTTACGAATGGCCTCACCAAATGAGAGACCATACTTCATTTGTGTGAAATCGATGATATCACCACCAGTGGCACCGCAAGAAAAGCAGGAATAACTGCCGCTGATATCATGGATATAAAAACTGCCGACATGATGGTCGTCATGGAAGGGGCATAGTCCCCCAAGCTTCCAAGGGGAACCGCCTTTTGTTTTTACTTCTTGTCCTTCAGCGATATAAAAATCAATCGGCGCTATCATCTCTTTTAAGTAAGATGCATCCAATTGCATATGATAAATTGTTCTCATGTGCGGCCCCCTTTCTGTTGTTCAATCCAAGAGTCAAAAAGGTCCATGCGGATGAAAAGTCGCTTTCCGATTTTGCGGACTGCCTTTTCCAAGCCGTTCATGTGGCGATGCAGCAAGTAGTGCCGCATCATAGGAAATGTAAAAGGATATTTGGAATCCTCGACAATTTGTTTGATCGACAAGTATCTGATGTCGTTCATATTCAAAACTCCCTGGCGCCATTGCGCCTTAAAGAATTAATATGAACTACATTGGGCCAAATTGAGCATATTTATGTCGTACGGGTGGCTGGGAAAATTCGGAGGATAAAATAAATAAGAGCTAAGAATATGCCTTTATAGGCTATTTAGGGGCTTTTTTTGTTTATAAGAGTCGAGGATATGTTTCTTAATTTGCCAGATATTGACCAAATAAGGAGATCCTTTCACAAGTTCAGTTTGTTCATCGATCTGCTTTCGGATTTCTATCGAAATGCGGGCACCTGGAATGACGTGCACTTTTGCCAAAAAATCCCTAGGTTGTAGCTTTCCTTCAATCCCCAAGAAATTGACGCAGAGTCTACTTAGGTTTTTCTCAAGGTTGTCATAAGTGAGATTAGGGAAAAGGCGTCTCTTATTTTGTCTATCTGGTGTTCCAATCCAAGCAAGCAGGATGTCGGTAAGACCACCTGAGATATCAGAGTCGCCTTGCGTAAAATGGATCGTAAGGTTTTCGAAATCAACATCCGTCACAGATAAGTCAAGAACATCCTCGACTTTTAGATTGAGTGAAGAAAAGGCCGCATGTTGACAGATCCAAATGAAAAGGATGACCTCACCCAAGATAGCATGCTCTTTTGGTGAGGCTCCAAACTTTTGCACAGTCAGATAGAGAATTTGGGAGCACTCGATATCGCTTAGACATAGGGTTGGGCGTTTTGCTTGATACCCCTTCTTCCCTTTTTTATTGGCATGGCTTCTCAGCTCCTTGAGAAGATCGGTTTTCATATCTACCGATAATTGAGACTGTACGATCAATGTCCCTTCAATATACTTGATAAAACCCCACAGTAGGTCCTTAATTTTTGGATTTCTCGAATCGACCGCTTTTTTTCTTGCCACTTTATATGCCTCGATGAGAGGAGCTGCATCATTAGGGAATAACCCCTCAATTTCAACAAATAAAGGCCGCCAGTCTTCTGTTCCTTCCTTATAAAGTAGACGCTCTTGCTGACCGATTCCTAATGTTTGATCTTTTCCAATATAGTCTCGCACAAAGAATTCGAAGACATTTGCCCATGGCTGGGCTAGCTGAAGGCGAATCTGTCCGATGATATGAAGATCAGTAAGCCCCTTATAAAATAGGGGAGTGAGTCTTATGGCTTCAAGTTGAGGAGAGAACCACTCATCCCATGCTCCCATTTCCTGCTCATTGGCACAATAAAGCAATGCGCGGGCTCTCACCTCACTTTCAGCAGTTATGTCAAATTCGGGTAGCCTGAACGTCAACTGATAATCCTCAATGGTGGCGGGAGTTTGAATATCTTTACCCGCAACCTCTGGTAACCCAGGCGGGGTGAAGTATTGAAAATAGAATCCTGTAGCACCTAAGGGGGTAAAATGTTCTCGAGCTATGTTTTGCAGTTGCCCTAAAATTATCTCGTCGGGGACCTTGAGGAAGGCCCGTTTTGGATTGACAAGGCAAAGTCCATGGCGAATTTTGGAATTAGCAATTTTCTCACAGTAATCATGCACCCTTATGAGAAGAGCAGTGATTGCTTGTGAAAGTCGTTCTGCTGCAGTCTCTTTCATTTTACTTCTCCTAAGACAAACATTTGAGTAATACCTATCGAATACTTTCGCGTGGTTTCTGCTTCCATATGTGTATAACGTTTAAGAATTTGTAATGTTTTATGTCCCATAGCGGTGGCGAGTTCAAGGTTAGAAGCCCCCTGTTTTGCTGCCAGTGTTGCAAAGGTATGTCTTAAGTCATGAAATCTTAAGTTGTTGATATGTAAATTTTTAAGTGCTGTTTGCCAAATTTTTTTAATGTCAATTTGTCCAAAAGTGGTATGGCTTGCAAATACATAGTCTTTATGAGGTTGTCTCTTTTCATAAAGGCGCTTGAGTTCATCTAAAATGGAATCGACGAGGGGAACGCTTCGAGGAGAGCTGTTTTTAGTATCTCGAATGTGAGCCACTCTATTCTCTAAATCAATGTCATTCCATTTAAGCCCGAGGATTTCTCCTTGACGCATGCCTGTGGTCAATGCCAACAAAATAATGGGGAAAAGATAGGGGGATCGACTCTCTTGACCTGCAGTCAAAAGTCGGCCCATCTCTTCGTCGGTAAGAATCCTATCACGGCCTGCGGGCTCTTTAAGCTTAATTAGATTGAAACAGGGATTGTCATCGATCCACCGCAGCTCACGACTGGCATAGCTAAGAAGGGAAGAAAGAGCAGCTATATAGCGATTTACTGTAGAGGGGCTACGGGCTTTGCCTTTTTCAGTAGGGGTTTTAAGGAGGAGTTGTCGCTCTTTAGCAATTAATTCAGGGGTTATATGGATAAGGGCATAGGATGCAAATTGACCTTTCCAATATTCGAGATGGCGGAGAGTGTCCTCGGCCGCTTTGTGATGTTCCAAAGCCCCGCTTGATTTGTAGCGAGTCAGTAGATCGTCGAATGTGTGCAGGGTCTTGAGTCGGTCAAACTTGAATTGCCCCATCTTGATTTGACGTTCGACCTGCTGTGCCCAATCGTCCGCTTCTTGTTTTCGATCAAATACTTCACAGACGGTGGGATATCCTTTAATGCGGACTACAGCTTTCCAGCCAAGTACCCTTGTTCCATCCTTGCTTTTGCGTCTATAAATAGTTGCCATAGCTCAAATCCTTTGTAATTTTGATTTGAGCAGCTGGATATTGCTGGATAGATATTTTTTCAGTGTACCGCATTTGTACCGCATGACTGAAACTTAGCTTGATACAATAAATTATTTCAAGCTTATTCATGCTCACAAGTGCGTGTGGATGATGGATAAAGAGTGGGGCAACCTGGACTTGAACCTGGGACCTACGGATTATGAGGGAGGGAGAACACCAATTCACCCAACACCAACCAACCTAAATCAGCTCGAGTATAATGACTTAAGTAAGAATTGTCTATTGGTTTCTATCGGTTAACATCGGTTGGTTTGGTAAGGCACTGCACCGTTTTTGCACCTCAAAAGCCTTGATATCCCTTTATAATTTGTTTTAAATAGACAAAAAAGTACAAATTAGACTAATATGTCTAATATAGACTAAAAGAGATGTATATGTCACCAGACTTAGAGCGGTACAGACCAGTTGCTGAAGCTATCAGCCTTTTGCTTTCTCCTCACGTTGAGGTGATCATCCATGATTTTAAGACAAAGTGTGTTGGGGCTATTTTTAATAACCTTTCCAAGAGAAAGATCGGGGATGAATCACTTCTCGATGAAATGGAAAAACTCTCAGATCAGGAAGTATTTCCTCCCTATTTCAAAATCAATTGGGACGGCAGAAAAATGAAATCAGTTTCTGCCCTGTTGAAGAATCAGGCAGGAAAGCCGATTGGTTTGCTCTGCATCAACTTAGATATTTCTAAATGGGAGCAGATGCACCACTTTATCCTTGATCTCATTCAATCCAAAGTAGAGCAGCCTGATTGTTTATTTAAAAATGACTGGAGAGAGAAGATCAACGTTTATGTATCTACGTATCTCAAAAACAATGGGCTATGTCTAGAGTCTCTTGATCGCGCCGAAAAAAGAAAGCTTTTGTTGGAACTGTGGAAAGAGGGGGCTTTTGAGACAAAGAATGCGGCTTCATATGTGGCTGATGTACTGCAGATTTCACGAGCCACCGTTTACAACTATCTGAAGGAAAAATCATGAATATCCCACCCTTTAAATTGGAAGAGTTTTGGAAGAAATACGAATTCACAACGCCTTATTTGCTTTGCTGTTCGGATGCAGAAACCTGGGGATTAGAAGAGCTTATTTCTCTAGCCGACTCAGATTCCAAGAAGCTTTGGCGATCATTAACTTTAGGGTATACAG
>JABDDZ010000029.1:16603-17023 GCA_013287335.1 Chlamydiota bacterium
GTATACAGAGCCTCCAGGACACCCTGTTCTTCGTAAGGAAATAGCAGCTCTTTATTCTTCATTAAGCCTCGATGATATTTTCACGTTTGCTGGAGCTGAAGAGGGAATTTACTGTGCGATGCGCGTTTTAATTGAACCAGGCGATCACGTAATTGTCATCGATCCCTGTTACCAATCGCTTGCTACGCTACCCGAAACGTTTGGTGCCGAAGTCACTGCTATTCAGCTCAAATTTGAGAATCAGTGGCAGTTGGATTTAAGAGAAGTGCAAAAAGCCTTTCGCCCTAATACAAAACTGCTCGTTCTTAATTATCCACACAATCCTACTGGCACGATCTTGAAAAGAGAGGTTCAAGATGGCCTCATTGCATTAGCTCGGAAAAATGGAGCGTATATTTTTTGTGATGAAGTTTATCGATT
>JABDDZ010000030.1:0-330 GCA_013287335.1 Chlamydiota bacterium
TCTCTGCGTTGTGGCCTCTATTAAAGATGTTTTTTTAATCGAAGAGACAGGCGAATACAAGGGACTCTATCATGTTTTGGGAGGACTTCTCTCCCCTCTTACTGGCATTGCTCCTGAATCCTTACGCTTTTTATCTTTAAAGAAGCGTTTGCAAGAGCTTCCGGTTAAAGAGGTCGTTCTAGCTATGGATGCTACATTAGAGGGGGACGCTACTGCGCTTTTCTTAAGGAAAGAGCTCGAGCCTCTGGCAGTTTGCACATCCCGGTTAGCTTTGGGCCTCCCTATGGGCAGCGCCCTTGATTACATCGATGGTGGTACACTTGCGCGCGC
>JABDDZ010000030.1:340-14121 GCA_013287335.1 Chlamydiota bacterium
CTGATAACAGATTCCTCTTTCAATTGAGATCACGATGATAATCTTATCTTCTTCGCACTCTTCTGAGTTGCAAATATAGGATCTATATCTTACGATTCTCCCTCCCTTCCTATCTAATTAAAAGGAATCAATGCGATACAGGATTTTTGGCTTTGCTTTGTTTTTGCTTTTCATTACAAAGGGTTACGCCCTACCAGTGCAGTATGAACAGCTTAGAATTGCTAAAATCAATGTAGTCTCTAAGAATACCTCCTCTACCTCTTCTTTCGACAAGCGAAGTGTTTTAGCTCGCATGGAAACAAAAGTAGGGGGAGTTTTTTCTCAATACGAATTTGACAGCGACCTCAAGGCTTTAGCTGAAGTTTATGATCGTGTTGAACCAATCATCGAAGAAAAAAACGGAGAGCTCTATATTACCCTTGCTATATGGTGCAAGCCCACGATTAGACAAATTACCTTCTGCGGAAACGAGAAAATCCGTACAAAAAAACTCATTAAAGAGCTCGACATCAAAATTGGAGAAATCTTTGAGAGGGAAGCTTTTATACAAGCTTTTAATAAGCTGAAGGCTCTCTACATCAAAAAAGGGTTTTTCCAAGCGGAATTTGACTTTTGCATAGAAGAGGTGTGCGAGGGGGAGCAGATTGATATCCAAATCCTTATCTCAGAGGGAAGAGCCGGCAAAGTCAAGCGAATTGATTTCTGCGGATTAACCCATACTGAAGAAGTTGAGCTTCTTCAAATCATTGCGACGAAGAGATACCGTTTTTTATTCAGCTGGATCACAGGAGCCGGCGTCTACCATGACGATATGATCGAGCATGATAGAATGATGATTTTAAATTACTACCAGAATGAGGGGTTTGCTGATGCAAAAGTGAATATTTGCATCTCAGAAGAGTGCGAAGAAGATAAGATTATCATCGTGATCTCAATTGAAAGAGGAATCTGTTATCAGTTTGGGACAATTTCCTTCTCTGGAAACTGCGTCTACACCAATGATGATATTTGGGGGGCTATTCCCTTTCGACAGGGCATGCCCTTTTCTCCCGAAATGCTGCGTATGGCCATTTCTGATATTCAGGATCTCTATGGAAGCTGCGGATATATCGATGCTGCTGTAGATACAAAGCTCACTCTCCATGAGGGATGCCCTACCTATGATCTTTCCATCACCATTGAAGAAGGAGAGCAGTACCGTGTAGGGCTTATTAAAGTCTTTGGCAATCAATGCACACAAACAAGAGTGATCTTGCATGAATCCCTACTTTGCCCGGGAGAAATTTTCGACATGAGGAAACTCGAAGGGACAGAAAGAAGGCTTACGAATACAAACTACTTCAAGGCCGTGAATGTCTATCCCGTCAGATCTGCCGACACCTATGGCTGCGAAGCCAACTTTCGAGATATCTTTATTGAAGTTGAAGAGACAGATACCGGGAATGTAAGTCTCTTTGGGGGCTTTAGTACATTAGATAGAATTTTTGGTGGTATTGAAATTTCTGAGTGTAATTTCAATTCTAGAGGACTCTTGAACCTGATTAAATGCGGACCGCGCGCGCTTAGAGGCGGTGGCGAGTACCTCCATATGAAGGCCAATTTTGGAGATAAACAAACCTGTTATATGCTCCAATGGACAAAGCCCTATTTTATGGATACTCCATGGATTTTAGGCTTTGATATTGAGAAAACTAATAACCGGGTCCTCTCTCATGCATATGAAATTAAAAGTTATGGTGGGCATGTTCACGCAACCTACATCGTTAATAGTTATTTAAAATATGCATGGCACTACCGGGCTAACCATACCCGCAACAATCTTCCCGGCCATCCAAATCCGACACTCAATAAAGAGGGAAGGATCGCAGGCTTTGTCTCGGCATTTGGTCTTGGAATACACTATGACTCGACCGACCACCCAAGAAAACCCACTCGGGGCCTTCGCTCACGGCTTACCGGAGAGGTTGCAGGCGCCGGAGGGAATTTCCAATTTTTGAAACTTGGTTACTTTAACAACTTATACTATCCACTCTGGCCAAGGGGGGTTATGAAGTTTCGATTTGAGACCGAGTTCATTCAACCCTTTGGACATACAACGCCAAAAACCCTTCCTTTAGGCGAACGTCTCTATATGGGTGGAGATACAACAGTCCGAGGGTACCGTCCTTTTATTATCGGTCCCATATATTCTACCAATGAGCCCCGCGGGGGCGTCTCCTCCCTACTTGTTTCAGAGGAGTATCAGCACCATCTCTTTTCCTGTGTGGATGCCTTCATTTTTGCTGATGCAGGGTATCTATCCCTCTCAGAATTTACAATTGGGAAGCTTCAATCGAGCTATGGATTTGGATTTCGCGTTGAAGTGATGCGCAATCTTCCCTTTACAATTGGTGTTGGTTTCCCCTACAAGGCTAAAGAAGATCGAACCCAACGCTTCTTTTTTGCAATGGGAGGAAGTTTCTAAATCAAGGAAATACTATTTTTAACACAGTTTTCAGGAGAATCTTAAGTATGAAAAAAAATCTTTTTATTTTAATCATCACGGCAAGCGCCCTTGCTCTTGGCAATGCAAAAGCTTTTGCCGTTGCCCAAATTGGCATTGTGAATTTTAAAGAGTGCGTAGAAAAATCTAAACAGGGCGTTCAAGAGAAGGGCTCTTTTGAAGCGTTAAAAAACCAGATGATGACAACTCTTGAAAAGAGTGACAAAGATATCGCTGAACTTGCTGCAAAACTTGAAGATCAAGATTACATGGATGGCCTTTCTCCTGTTGCTGAAGAAGAGCTCAAGATGCAATTTCAACAGCTTTCACAAGAATTTTCAAGATACCAGAATCAATACTATCAACTGCTTAACCAAGCTAACTACAGAATGTTGCAAACACTTCATACTATTGTAGCAAATGCAGCAGACCAGATTCGTAAAGATAAAAATTTGATCGCAGTATTCAACCAAGATTCATTTTTTGCTTATGACGAATATCTTGACCTCACAAATGATGTGATTAGTAAGATGAATGCTGAGTTCACAGAAGAGCCCGTAGCACAAGTAAAATAGGAAATCTTACAATGATGCAAAAAACATTTTCAATCGAAGAATTAGCTAAGCTGACAGATTCAACCATCGTTGGAGATCCGCAGCACCCCATTACTGGGGTAGAGGATCTTGAGGGAGCAACCTCAACGGAGGTATCCTTTCTGGCCAACCCCCGTTATGTCTCGCAGATGCGCACTTCGAAGGCCGGGGCAATCTTTATTCATCCCGAAGTCGATCGCCCGACCAGTGGAAATTTTTTGCTTAACATTGACCCATCATCTGCTTTTCAAAAGGCCATCGATGCTTTCTTTCCCGAAAATTCCACCTGCAGCGGTTTCACAGGGATTCATGAAACAGCCGTAATCCATAAAGAAGCCCTCATTGGCAAGGGAGTAAATATTGGCCCCTATGCTGTCATCGATAGAGGTGTGAAAGTAGGTGATGGGACTAGTATTGGTCCGCATACATACATTGGCGCTGAGACATCTATTGGAGAGGGTTGCACTCTCCACGCCCATGTAACCATAAGGGAGCGGTGCCAAATTGGCAATCGGGTCATTTTTCAACCGGGAGCGGTAATTGGATCATGCGGCTTTGGGTATGCGACTGACAAATATGGGAAGCATAAGGCACTTCGACAGGTAGGAGTTGTGATTATTGAGGATGATGTCGAAGTGGGAGCCAACACCACAATTGACCGTGCCCGTTTTAAAATCACACGCATCTGCCGGGGAACAAAGATTGACAATCTTGTTCAAATTGGACATCAAGTCTGTGTGGGAGAGGATAACCTCATCGTCTCTCAAACCGGGATAGCCGGTTCCTCAAAGACCGGCAAAAATGTCATTCTTGCCGGTCAGGTGGGCATTATTGGTCATATTACAATTGGGGACCATGTTGTCCTCGCTGCAAGAACAGCCGCAAGTAAATCTGTCACAACTCCGGGAGTTTATAGTGGAGTTCCGGCAACGCCTATTCATGAATATAATAAGCATATGGTACGTCTGCGTAATGTGCCTAAGCTCGAAGAGAGGCTTGCCAAACTCGAGAAAGCAATCTCCTCTCCCGACTGTGACTCACCACAGGCCAATTAGGGGCTGAGGAGGAGCATTTTGACAAGAAGGATGCGGAGAGCTCTCTTATTGATCTCTTCCTCTTGAATTTGTCCTGATCGAACAAGACGGCAGATGGCTGCAATTGTTTGAGAGATATTATTTGCCAACAGGATTGCATCGAAATGATGCATAAAAGCAGCTAGAATCCCCTCATCTTGAAAATGCATCTCAAAAGTAAGATCAATAAATTCAAGATTGCGCATTCCAACAGTTTCTGAGATAGCTTGATCATTCAATAATGAGGTAAAAGCAGGCTCCAAGGGATTCTTTAGGAAAGCCGGGGGGGTAAAGGAGGCGATTTTTTTTGAAGACTGCGAATAGGGAGGCTTTCGATGCTCAGTTCTCTCTTTGCCGACAATCCCCTTTGCATCTCGAATCCCTTTACGAAAAGCTTGGATGTTTTCCTCTAGAATTGTAATTGTCGTCCCCTTGGAATTAAGAGGACGGTCAAATTGGAAATGAACGCCTAAGCGTCGATTTTGAGCCACAACTGCTTTTCCAAGATCTGCAAAACGTTTCTCATCTACCTTATTTTGAAGAGTATCAAGAGGGAGATTGCCTTCAAAATAAAATGAAAGCCCATGTAAAAAAGCATTTCCAAAAAGAAGGGGGGTTTTTGCTAAATTTTGTAGATGGTCAATGAGATAGGATTGCCTTTTAAAGTCTCCTTTTTTAAAAAGAATGCCTCCGATCTGCTCTATTTGAATAGAAGATTCCAATTCACTTTGTAAGATAGGGTCATAGGTAGCTTCAGCAACTAAAAAGCAAAAACTGGCGATTTTTTCTTCCAATGTCGTGAATTTTGCAAGACGCATTCTAGCCTGTTCCAAAATTAACTTATCGGCATAAAGAGGCGAGTTATCCTTTAATTTACGGGCTTTAGATTCAGGCAGAGGCTTGGAATTTAGCTCAAAAGAGCTAGAATTTTTTGGAAGATCATCCTCTTTTTCTTCGTATGATCGTCCCTGATAAACAACTTTTTTTCGTTTCTTCTTGTTCTGTTCGTCATCTTCAGAGTGGTCTCCACTGATTGACTGCACACGGTCAATATGATTAAAGTCGCCAGGGCGGTAGATCGACATTCTTACACCTCATTCAGTAAACTCTTTTCTTTATTGTAACACGAATCAATTAAGGACATATTAAGAAAAAAGAAATCTTGTCTTTTTGCAAACCTAGAGATACACTTACCCCTTTGCAAGTGGATGGTAATAATGGAGCGAAAAAAGCAGGAGTATAACTACACTTTTTTCTCACCTTTTCCAGAGAAAAATCCCAGGCAGATCGCCGAAAAAGTGGTTGAAAAAGCCGGAAAAGAAAAAATCTTAGAAGCTCTTAGAAAAATGCTCCTTATCCGCAACTTTGAGCTGCGTGCGGAATCTGCATATCAACATGGCAAGATCGGAGGTTTTTTTCACTCCTATTACGGTGAAGAAGCGATCCAAACTTCCCTTATCACCGCAATAGGAGAGGAGCACTGGTTTACAGGTTTTTACAGATGCCACGCCCTTGCTCTTCTTCTTGGCAATACCCCTAACGAACTCATGGCTGAACTCTATGGGAAAGAAAATGGTAATGCCAAAGGACGCGGCGGTTCTATGCACCTCTATGGAAAGCAGTTGCTTGGCGGATTTGCCATTGTCGGAGGTCAATTGCCCATTGCAATCGGCTCCGCTTTTACAATCAAATATCTAAATGAAAAAGATAAAATCGCCGTCTGTTTTTTAGGCGAGGGGGCTGTCGCTCAAGGAATGTTTCATGAGGCTTTAAACCTTGCCTCTCTTTGGGAGCTCCCCTGTCTTTTTGTGATTGAAAACAATAAATGGGGTATGGGTACCCATGTCTCCCGCGCAATTGCAAAAGAACCCATTGCGATGAGCCAGGCTCCCTCCTATGATATGAAAGGGTATACGCTTGATGGAATGGATTTTTTCAATTGTTATGCCGGTTTTTCGCACATTTACGAAGAGATTCTTCGTTCTAAAAAACCGATTCTTGTTGAGTGCATCTGTGCAAGATTCCGCGGACATTCTATTTCCGATCCTGCTTTTTACCGCACAAAAGAGGAGCTGGGTGCATCGATGGAACGCGATCCCATCAATCTTCTTTTCACTACACTTCAAGAACTTGGGCTTATCAATGCGGAGAGGTTTAATGAGATGAACAATATTGAAAAACAAAAAATGATAGAAGCGATGCACTTTGCCGACACATCTCCCTGGCCCTCTCCTGCAACTCTTGAAGAGGGTGTCTTTGCACCATGAGCAATAATAAAACCCAAACAATTGAAATGCGCGAAGCTCTGCGGCAGGCTCTTGATGAAGAAATGGCTCGAGACAAGAGAGTCTTTATCATGGGCGAAGAGGTGGGGGAATATAATGGGGCCTACAAGGTCACAAAGGGCCTTTTGGATAAATGGGGACCGATGCGCGTTTTAGATACTCCCATCAGCGAGGGAGGATTTGCCGGCCTTGGCATTGGTGCCGCTATGACAGGTTTAAGGCCTGTTGTTGAGTTTATGAGCTGGAACTTCTCCTTTGTTGCAGCAGATCAGCTGATACAAAATGCAGCTAAAATCTATTATATGTCAGGGGGTCGTTTCTCAGTTCCTATTGTTTTTCGCGGACCGAATGGGGCTGCAGCGCAGGTCTCTTGCCAACACTCCCACTGCGTAGAAGCCCTCTACAGCAACCTCCCGGGGTTTATTGTCATTGCCCCAAGTAACCCATACGATGCCAAGGGGCTTTTGAAATCGGCAATCCGGGATAATAATCCGGTCCTTTTTCTTGAAAATGAGCTTGACTATGGAATGAAGATGGAAATTCCTTTAGAGGAATATCTTGTTCCTATTGGAAAGGGAAATATTGTTCAGGAGGGCAAAGACCTCACCCTCATCTCTCATGGCAGGATGGTCAATGTGTGCAAGGAGACAGCAAAAGTTGCTGCCCAAAAGGGAATTTCTATTGAAATTATCGATTTACGCACGATAAAACCCCTTGATCTTCCCCTTATTCTCCAATCGGTAAAAAAAACACATCGATGTCTCATTGTTGAAGAGGGACACTTCTTTGCAGGGATCGCATCTGAGATAGGGTTTCAGATTATGCAGAATGGATTTGACTTCCTAGATGCCCCAATAGCTCGAGTCTGCCAGCGTGAAACTCCGCTCCCCTACTCCAAATTTCTGGAAGCAGAAACTCTGCCCAATGTCCAACGTATTCTTCTTGCGATTGAAAAAACACTATTATAAAAGGTCTTACGATGCCATTTTCCTTTACGATGCCAAAACTTTCGCCCACAATGGAAGAGGGAGTGATTGCCAAGTGGTATAAAAAAGAGGGAGAATTTGTTAAAGATGGAGAGCTTCTTTTAGAAGTCGCCACCGACAAGGCAACATTAGAACATGCAGCATTAGATGGAGGATGGCTTAGAAAAATTCTTGTCAAAGAGGGGGAGAGTGCAAAAGTCAATGAAGCGATCGCTATCTTAAGCAGCGATCAAAATGAGAGTATCGAAGGATTTGCAACTAAAGCGCCTCCTCAAGAGATAAAAGAAGAAAAGTTGCCACCTCTTCCTGCCAAAATTGAAGAGGCTCCCTCCCCGCCCATCATGCCCCACGAAAAAAAAGAGGGCGGACGATTAATCGCCTCTCCACTAGCAAAAAAAATTGCAAAAGAAAAAGGGATCGACCTTTCAAGCGTTCAGGGATCAGGGCCTGGGGGACGCATTGTTATGCGCGATCTTGAAAAAGCGACATTTTTCGGAGGAACTGCTCCGACAATCCCCTCTGGTACCTACGAAGAACTTCCTCTAACACCCATCCGTAAAGTCATCGCCAAACGTCTACAGGAATCTAAAAGCTCTATACCCCACTATTATCTCACCAGAAAGATCCATGCCATGGCTCTTTATGCGATGCGCGAGCAGCTAAAAAGCGTCGGTGTTACGATCACTTTTAATGACATGATAATTCGAGCTTGCGCCATTGCTTTGCAAAAGCACCCTGAGATCAATGCAGGGTTTAATAGCGTAAATTCAACAATCATCTCTTTTAAAACCATAGATATCTCTGTCGCTGTCTCTATAGAATCGGGGCTGATTACTCCTATTGTCCGGCATGCGGACTTTAAGAACCTCAAAGAAATTTCCTTCGAGGTAAAAGCCCTTGTAACTAAAGCCAAGGAGGGAAAGCTCAAAGAAGAGGAGTACCGCGGCGGCTCTTTCTGCGTTTCTAATTTGGGAATGTTTGGCATCGACGCATTTTGCGCAGTGATTAATCCTCCCCAGGCAGCTATCTTGGCTGTGGGTGCGATTCTTGATGAGCCCATTTTGCAAGAAGGCCAGGTAATAGCCGGCAAAACTCTAACGCTCACCCTTTCAGCCGACCATCGGATTATTGATGGCGCTCCAGCTGCACAATTCCTTCAAACTCTTCAGCAGCTTTTAGAAAACCCCGCTTCCCTCCTTATCTAAACCTGAGAGACCCTAAAGCTCAGTGTGGACAAGCAAAAAAAAGCACCACAGAGAAAAGGAATTGCATTTAACGAAAGGACAACTTGTTAAAAAATTTTAATAACAGGATAGGCAGGATAGGAATAATATTTTCTAACACAAAGAGTTGAGAGTAACATTATAAATTTATCCTGCCTATCCTGTTATTCTTTAGATCTATGGTTCAAAAAATCCTAAAGTCGAGGCTTTTTTGGTGCGAGTTCTTTAGGAGAAGCAAAAAGGGAATAAGAAAAGGAAAAACTCTCTTGTTCTTAAACCAATTCTTTGGTCAAGCTTAATGTGATTAGTGGATAAATTAGCAATATGCCAAGTACCCCCCTTGTGAATAGTCCGGGCCCTTGGAGCCAAACATCCGGCTAAGTAGAAGGTGCTCTGCCCTAAATTCTCAGGCTTTCCACCCCCCTCGAAGCGAAAATTTTTCATGGGGATAAACCACCAAGCTTTATCAAGAACAATACAATGATTCCAATGATGTTCGAAAGAACCTGCCATCTTTAAACCATTGTAGGGGTCGATGAACATATAGAGAGCAGAAAAGAAAAAACCAATTGCAAAAAAAGGAGTGCGAAGACAATTGCGAATAGAATGCCATGTCTGCTCCCCCATAATACCCAATTTAGCTTGCGTAATTTGTTTAAATGTTTGATTTTCACTATTCCTAGAATATTCGTAAAAGATATATCCAATTAAATAAATATTTACCAAAACAAGTCGCGCCAGATTGTAAGCAATAGTCAAAAAAGCATAGATAGGAGTCACTGCAGCAATCCCTAAGCCTTTTATTCGAAGCGTTATTGAGATATTACCAAATCCCTCGTATAGGGTATTTGTCGAAGTATCAAGAATAGCATTCCTGATTGTCAGCCAGACACGTTTCTCTTCTCCTTGAGGTGCAATTTTTCGAACCGATGCAAGCCCTTGGATTTTTTCAAAGATCTCATCAAATGTTTGTCCTTGAGTGATAGAAAGTCGATATGCAATCTCTCCATCTCTAAGAGCGGGCGCACCGGGATTTGGAGAAATTTTCTCTATTCCAACACCTAATCTGTGGATATCCCACCACAACTTCCATGAGGAGAAGAAGTTTAATTTTTCATGGGTAGTGATAGTGAGATCAATTGTTTTATGCTCTTGCTCAATCTCACAACGTTGCCAATGTCCCTGCCCAAAGATTGCGCCCTCCACTGGAAATTGAGGAATATCAAGAGATTTTAATACAGCATGCGTCCCCTTTTCCAGATTGGTAGAAAAAGCCGTATAGGCCGATTGAATATGTGAAACAGCTCCTGTTGACGCCATCTGATATCCTTATACTTAAGAAGATTAATCTTAACAAAAAATTTAATTTAAAGAAATAAGATATTACTGCCGCATGGTTTCCTTTTTTGTCCTATCAACCTTATGAGCGATTATCGTGGCATTAGGTTTTACATCTCTATTCCACTTAAAATTTGCAAGATCTTTTGGGAGAAAGTATGTCACATCATCTAAAATATTTCCTTGATGATCTACTTTAACAATTCCCTTAGGACTCAAGCAGGGAGCCAGGTAATAGACCCCTCCAACTAACAGAATGGAGAGAGTAAATTTCCTCATGGGATGAAAAAAACAATAACATCCGGGATTGAATTTACTCACACGATGGTTCCAATGGTATTCAAAAGAACCAGCGATCTTCATTCCATTAAGGGGCGAAAAAATTGCAATCAGCGCCCCTCCAAACATCCCTAAAGCAAAAAATGGGGTGCGGAGGATATTACGAAAAGAGGCTCCAGTTTCAAAGGCCATTTCTTTAATATGTGTCCAGGCAATTTCATTAAAAGTTTTGGGCTCTTCTTCTTTCTGTGAATGATAAACAATAAAAATTTGAGCAGTCAAATAGATGATCGTTGGAATAATTTTTATTAGATTATAAATAATTGAAAGAAGTGCATACAATGGGACTCCAAGGAGAAGGCCAAATCCCTTTAAACGAAGATTAAAACAACCATTATGAGCTATGCCATCTGCCCCATCATAAACAATTCCTGTTGATGTATCATGGTACAAAATCTCCTTTTTCAAGATATTTTCAGTGATTTCACCTTTTGTTTGAAGATCGGCAATAGAAGAACTATTTCTAATTACATCAAGGATATCATCAAATGCATACTTCGAGGGAAAGCGCAAGAGAAGCTTTGCTCGTGTTGAAGTTTCTTTAGGGGCTTTTTTTAATACATCCAACCCAAAATTTAAGGATTGGTCTCTTCTCTGAAGAGAAAGTTCATTAAATACCTTCTTCCATGAGCTATTTGCTTGACGCGTAAGTTGGACCTCAACTGTATAATCTGCATTTTGAACCGCTATTTCTTTCCAATGAGCACTGCCTAAAATCTTGCCCTGAACAGGAAACTGGGGAATATCAAGGATATAAAGCGAAAAAAGGTTTGATATCTTGCAAACTTGCAGGATCCCTTTTTCAATAATTTTGGCAGGGTAATAGAAGGGTTCTACACCAAATATGACAATATCAGCAATATTACCCATGATCCCCCTTTTGAGGATTTATAGTCGATTATGCGCAGCAACAAGGAATTACACAGCAACCAATTTTATCAACTTTTTGATCTAAAACTGTAGCTTGAACCTGCTGTTTCTTCCAGTCAAAGTTGGTAATGTCTTCAGGCATTCTGTACATTTTGTCATCAAGAAGTTTCCCGGTATGATCGACTTTAAAAACTCCAAAAGGGCTCATACACGGAAAGAGATAGAAGAGCCCTTCGGATAATAGAGTTTCCAGGCTACACTCTTTGCTAGTAAATAAGGATTTACGATGATTCCAATGAAGCTCAGTAGATCCTATTATTTTCATTCCATTAAAAGGGTCAATGATTGCCCAAATGGCTCCCCCACAGATTAAGAGGGCAAAAAACGGGGTGCGAATAATATTTTGAAAAGAACACCAGGTCTTATAAACAATCTTTTTGGTATGATCCCAGACAATAGCCGTAAAATCTTTGTGCCCCTCATTTTTTTGGGTAAAATATTCATAAAAAATATGCCCCAATAAATAGATGATCGTCGGAATGATTTTCAAAAGATTAAAAACAACTGTACCGAGAGCATAGAAGGGCGTTCCAGTTAATATGGCAAATCCTTTAATACGAAGGGTAAGATCAAGATTGCATCTATCGGGTCCAACATGAACTATCCCTGTTGAATTATCACGATATACAACTTCTGGAACTGAGGTCGGTTCTTCTTCGCTTGTAATTGTTACTGTAAATTTTTCTCCAGCCTCTTCCAAAATTGTTTTAATATATTCCTGGATGGGTCCATCAACTCCAGGTATGTAGTGCAAAGAAAAAGTGTGTGTAAAAGAGCTTTTATTTGGCCGTTCACCGCTTACCTTCAGATGATTGCCAAAGAACTTACTAACCTCATACCAAGAGATTTCATTTCGGGTAATCTCAACTTCGACATTTCTCCTTATGGTTTGAATGGTCACTCTCTCCCAGTGGCTCTGACCAAAAACCTTACCTTGGACGGGAAACTGTGGAATATCAAGAACATAAGTGCAAAACAACCCCCAAGTTTTGGAAATCCCTTCTGACACATATTCAGCTCCTTGAGCTGGATAATAGAGTGGCCTCGTACCGCAAAATACAAAATCCGCCATCTTACTCATAGTTCAGTCTCAATTCCTTTTTCAACATTATAATATAGTAATATTAAGCTAATATTAATAAAAAATTTTATTGACATGCCAAAGAGAATGGCAAATAATAGATCCTTTAGAGGGGAGAAAATAATGACTGAATTCACCGTCACAAAAACAGAAGAACTGAAAGGGGACGCAGAATTTCTTAAAGAATCCATTCTAGAGCACTTACATTTTACATTGGGGAAGGACAAATTCACTGCAACACGGCGTGATTTATACATGGCAATAGCTTACGCTATTCGAGATCAGTTAATAGGAAGATGGATCAGGACACAGCAGAGCTACTATAACAATGACTCAAAACGGGTCTATTATCTCTCTCTTGAATTTTTAATTGGCCAAACACTTCATAACAGTTTAGTCAATTTAGGAATTTATGATAATTGCAAAAAAGCTGTGCACGACCTTGGCAAAGAGCTCTCCTTTCTTATGGAAATTGAAGCTGATGCGGGCCTTGGAAATGGGGGCCTCGGTCGCCTTGCTGCCTGCTTTTTGGATTCAATGGCAACCCTTGGCATCCCAGGTTATGGATATGGAATCCGTTATGACTATGGGATCTTTACTCAAAAAATCCAGAATGGATACCAAGTTGAAACCCCTGACAATTGGCTGCAATATGGAAATCCCTGGGAAATTTGCCGGACAGAGTACCTCTATCCCATTAACTATTATGGTCGGGTAATTCAATACAATGACAGTCGGGGAAAGCTGCGCACGGAATGGGTTGATACCCAAGAGGTCTTTGCAATGGCCTACGATACCCCTGTACCTGGCTACATGAATGATACAGTCAACACAATGCGCCTTTGGCAGGCCAAGGCTCCAAAGGGGTTTGATTTAAGCTATTTCAACCATGGCGATTATATCCGGGCCGTTGAAGACATCGCTATCAATGAAAACATCAGCAAAGTCCTTTACCCAAGCGATAATGTATATGAGGGGCAGGAGCTGCGCCTAAAGCAGGAGTTTTTCCTCGTCTCTGCCACTCTCCAAGATGTCATACGGCGTTATAATAAAGGACATCTCCATCTCGATTTGCTGTCGGATAAGGTGGCAATCCAGCTCAATGATACACACCCTGCCCTTGCTGTCCCTGAATTGATGCGCCTTCTTATCGATCGCGAAGAACTCTCTTGGGAAAAAGCCTGGCTCCTTACAACTGAGACTCTTAGCTACACGAATCATACACTTCTTCCGGAGGCATTGGAGCGTTGGCCCGTTCACCTCTTTGAGAAAGTCTTACCTCGGCATACGCAGATTATCTATGAGATCAATAAACGGTGGCTGCAAGAAGTTGCACGTCGATATCCCGGTCAAACAGAAAAAATCAGAGATCTATCAATCCTAGAAGAGGATGGGGTCAAAAGAATCAATATGGCAAAACTTGCGATAGTAGGATGCCGAAAGATCAATGG
>JABDDZ010000030.1:14131-15682 GCA_013287335.1 Chlamydiota bacterium
GATCAATGGAGTCTCGGCTCTTCATTCCGAACTTTTAAAAACGCATGTTTTTCCTGAATTCTACGCATTTTCTCCTGAAAAGTTCACTAATAAAACAAATGGCATCACACCCAGACGTTGGCTTAAAGTTTGCAATCCAGAACTGAGCAGCCTGATTAGCGAAAAAATTGGAAATGATTGGACCACTGACCTTGTTGAGCTTAAAAAAATTGCACACTATAAAGATGACCGGGACTTCCGGCAGTTATGGCAGCAAATCAAGCATGATAATAAAAAAAGACTTGCCTCTGTCATCTTTGCAGAAAATGAAATCCTGGTTGATCCAAGCTCCCTTTTCGATGTCCAAGTCAAGCGAATCCATGAATATAAAAGACAATTGCTCAACTGCATGCATGCTATCGATCTCTATTTCAGGATCAAACAAAATCCCCATGAGACATTTATCCCCCGCACAATTATTTTTGGTGGGAAAGCTGCCCCCTCTTATTTTATGGCAAAGTTGATCATTAAGTTGATCAATCAGGTTGGGGAGATTGTCAATCATGACAAAGAGACTAAAGATCTTTTAAAAATTGTCTTTCTTGCAAATTACCGGGTCTCTTTAGCTGAAAAAATCATCCCTGCAGCTGACCTCTCCGAGCAAATATCGCTTGCAGGAACTGAGGCGTCAGGGACAGGAAATATGAAATTTGCCCTAAATGGTGCTCTTACAATTGGTACGCTTGATGGAGCAAATATTGAAATGCTCGAAGAGATTGGCAGCGACAACTTCTTTATCTTTGGGCTAAAAACTGCAGAGGTCAGCCTATTGAAAGCAAAAGGATACCATCCTTACGATTACTATAATAGTAATCCCAAGATTAAACAGATTCTCGATAGCATTAGCGATGGGTATTTTAGTCAGGGCGATAAGGATCTATTTAAACCGATCGTCGATAATTTGCTCGGCAGCGATTACTTCTGCCTGCTTCCCGACTTTGATTCTTATATCGCTTGTCAACAGAGTATCTCTGACCTTTACCACAACCAAGAAGAGTGGACCAAAAAATCTATTCTAAATGTTGCCCGAATCGGCAAGTTTTCATCCGATCGCACTATCAGGGATTATGCCGGCGAAATTTGGCGCCTCCATTAACCTAAAATCTACAAAAAATCATTAAACGCAAAGACGCAAAGCCACAAAGAAAAAAATAAATAATTGGGTCTTTGCGCCTTTACGTTTAATTTATTTCATCACTCTTGAAAGAGGGTGGAGCCGATACGGAGGAGGGTTGCGCCCTCTTCGAGAGCAATGCGATAATCATGAGACATTCCCATCGATAAGATAGGCAATGAGTGTCCTTGTTTTTCAAGACGCTCTTTTATCTTACGAAGGTCTTGAAAGCATGCGCGAATGGGCTTCTCATCCTCAACATTGGGAGCAATCGTCATAAGCCCTTTTATTTCAATATTGGGAAGTTTCTGGATTTGTTCAAAGAGCTCTTCGCAAACTTTAGGTGCAAAGCCGGCTTTTGTCTCTTCAAAAGAGGTATTCACTTGGAGAAGAATAGC
>JABDDZ010000031.1:0-15192 GCA_013287335.1 Chlamydiota bacterium
TAGCTCAACTTTGGTTCAAGTTTATGGACTCCCAATTTTTCAGCCAAAACAGGGGGAAGATTGACAGATCCGTCTGCATTTTGAAAATTTTCAAGCAGCGCGACTAAAACACGGGATGAGGCTAAGCCGGAACCATTGAGAGTGTGGACAAGTTCAGGTTTTCCGCCCGGGCCTTTATAACGGATTTGAGATCTACGGGATTGATAATCCGTGCAATTTGAGATGGAAGAGACCTCATAGTAGCGATTTTGTCCGGGAAGCCAGACTTCGATATCGACTGTCTTTGCAGCGGTAAAAGACATATCTCCAGTGACAAGGAGCATAAGCCGATAATGGAGCCCCAGCCCTTTAAGGATCTCTTCGGCACAAGAGAGCATCATCTCAAACATTTCGTTGCTCTTTTCGGGCTGGCAGAAGCAGAACATCTCCACCTTGTTGAACTGGTGTACCCGAATAAGGCCTCTTTCGGTAGCGCCCGCAGCTCCTGCCTCTTTGCGAAAACAGGGAGTGTAGGCAGCGTATTTAATTGGAAGAAGCGCCTCATCGAGAAGTTCTCCGTGGTGAAGGCCATTTAACACTACCTCGGCAGTGGGTATAAGATAGAGTTCATCCTCTTTGCGTTCCTCGTGCAATTGATAAAACTGTCCATTAAATTTAGGGATTTGGCCTGAGCCAAACATTATTTCGGGGCGCACAAGAAGGGGAGGGAGCCAGAATTCGAAACCATTAAGCACTTGTAGATCAATCATGTATGAGAGAAGGGCCCATTCGAGGCGGGCACCCATCCCCCGGTATCCAGGCCAGCCTGTCCCAGATGTTTTGGCTGTCAGATGGAACTCTAAAAGCTTGAGCCCAACATTTAGTTCCATATGGTTTTTTGGGGTGAAGGAAAAAGTGGGTTTTTCGCCACTTGTTTTAAGTAAAACATTCTCTTCTTTCTCTTGAGAGACTTTAACAGAGTCGTCGGGAATATTGGGCAATGCAGAGAGTTCATTTGTGAACGCTTCTTCTAATTTAAGAAGTTCATGATCTAAGTTTGCAATCTTGTCGCCGATCTCTCTAACTTCTTGCATGAGCCCATCAGCTGGTTCTCCCTTCTGCTTTTTCTCTCCAACACTTTTGGACAAGTAATTCCGCGTGGCTTTGAGGTGTTCAACCTCTGTTTTGTGATGCCGGATCTGTTCATCGAGTTCAATAACTCTATCGAGAGTTAAACCAGGCTCTTTAGTCTGTATTTTAGCTTCAATTTTTTCCCGTTCTTTTCGAATTAATTTAATATCAAGCATAACAATGCACCCCCTCGCAATAACAATCCTAGAAAGTATAAGTCTAAACTAGGTGTGCAGCAAGAGTTTTTATTAAAAAATTAATTATCGTTTAATTGTCCGATGAGGCGTAGCTCTGCTTCGCCGATGGCTTTCACGGCTGTGGAAGAGTCAATTTGCCATGGCTCTCCATCAGGGCGAGGATAAAATTTTATCTCCAGGGCTTCATATTCAGGGATGATTTCTGCCCAACACTGGCCTTCAATGAAAATCTGGGCTGTTAGCTTCTCTTGATCTTCTGAAAATGGTAGGAAAATCTGGTATTTCATCGTAAATGACCATGAGGGTTAGAAGTGATAAAGCGGCCAAGTGAGGGAGAGTAATAGCGTCCCTCAGTAAAGATCAAGCCCGTCTCCGGATCGATGCGGTGGCCTCCAAATCTCCAGGGTGCGAGGAGACCTTGCGTGAGCTTTTCTCCAAAAGCTGTATAGCGGTATGTCCCATCGGGTTTTTTAGTTGCAAGATTAACAAGCGTAACAAGGGAGCCGCAAGTGTCGTGAAAGGGGAGATAGCTCGTGCCCTGCAACTCGAAGAGAATAGCTCTTCCCATTTTTCCCTCTCCAAGAATGCGAAGCTCTTGGATTTTGCCTTTTGCATCGACAGAACCTATCTCCTCAAGCCCATCCCAAAGATAGAGCTGCTGCTCAACCTCTTTTTCCTTCTCAAAGAATTTTTTAGAAAGGCGACGGTGGAAGGAATCATAGGTATAAGCAACACGGAGATCACCTCTTTCAAGAAGAGTGAGACGGTCTCGAGAATCATAAGTGTAATGGGTCTTCCCATCAAAAATTAAATTGCCATTGGCATCATATTCATATTTTGTATTTCCATCACTTGTAATGAGGCAAAGATCATCCACTTCATATTCAATATCATCTTTCTTTAAGCAATTACCTAGAGAATCAAAAAGATAGGAGTGGTCATTCTCGGAAATGAGCTGATGCAATGGATCATAGCCAAAAGTGCAATGGGCAGTTCCCAATGCATCTTTGTAGATATAGTGACAAAGATTGCCCATAGAATCGTAAGCGGATTTTTTAAAAATCGCCGAGTAGTAGGCGGAGGAGAAATGTCTTAATCTAGAAAAGGCATCATGCTCTATCTCTACCTCTCCCAGCTTTTCAGGAAGGAGAATTTTCGTAACATTGCCCTGAAGGTCTCTTTGAAGATAGGTGTAGTCAAATTGATTGCGTGAGACCTGATAAAGAAGATCTCCCCGGTAAGTGTAGCAGATGGAGGAGGTGTCTTGTAGATGCAAAGCAATTCTTCTTCCCCGATTATCATAGGTATTGCTTATCTCTAGACCATTCCCAAGTCTCTCTTGGATAAGCCCTCTTTCATCATAGGAGCGGGTTGTGGATCCGGCTGAAATGAGCCTACCATTTGCATCATAGGTATAATGATCATCGAAATCCTCTGAAAAATGGCGCGTAAGACTCCCTTCCTCATCATATTCGAAGTGAAGCTCTTTTCCATCGGGTTTACCTTTTGTTTTCACCCTTCCATTAAAATCATAAAAGTATTGCGTTTTCTTCTTTCCCGCTTCCAATAGCTGTTCGATGCGGCCGCAGGGCCCGTATACCCAACTATGCGTGATGATTTTTAAGGGTTTGGTATTTGCGAAGAGGTGGTGGGACTCCTCCACAAGATTCTTTGCAGGATCAAAATATCTCTGGATTTTCCAGATTGTTTTTCCTTCGGCATTCTTTTTAAATGATTTAATGCAATTTCCGCGGGCATCATGCATATCAGTTCTTTGGACTCCATCGGATGTCGTCTCTATTTTGACAAGACCACCCTGATAGATATAGGAAAAATGGGTCTCAAACCCAAGGGAGTCGATTTTTCGAGTGGGAAGACCAAGAGTGTTGTAGCGGGTTTTAAAGACCCCCTTAGAATTTGCGGTATGGGTTAAATTACCTGCGGCATCGTAGAAATATTTTTCTAAAAATAGAATTTTGCCATGGATATCTTCTCTCCTTTTTTCAATAACTTGGTTAAGTAAATTATACTCATCAATTGTAGAAGTCTCTCCACTCAGAGTTTTGAAATGCCTTCCCAGGGAATCATAAAAATAGGAAATCTTGTGGCCATTCTTTTCTTCTCCAATCTTTCTACCTGCAAAGTCGTAGGTATAAGTCGTTGTGATCCCCGCGGGGTCAGTATCAGATAGTTTGCAAAAAGGAGAGTAGGTGGAACTTTTTGTTTTAAGCAACTTGCCCGATGATGAAAAGAGTTCGGTCTTTATGAGATGATCAAAGATATCATAGGTATAAAGGGTTTTAGCTCCATTTCTGTCGATGTAAGATGCTAAAGTCCCCCCATTTTCGTTGTAGGCAAATTTTTCAAAAGAGCCATCAGGATAGTAAACCGCGAGTGGTGCTCCTCGAAAATTATACTCCCTTGATGTTTCGTATCCATTTGGATCGACCTCTTTTATCACATTGCCCAAAATATCATATTCTTTCTTAGTAATGGCATCATCCGGATAGGTAATCGCTGTGACTCTGCCAAGCGCATCATAAGCATAGAGTGTCTCAAATCCGGATGCGTCTATGGTAGACGTCAGGCGACTCGCCTTATCATATTTTTTCTCATTCGTGAGAATGGTACCATCAGACTGCCATATTCTCTCTTCGATGGGGCGGTTTGCTAAATCATAATCCCACTCTTTGCGCATATCTGATCTTGGACCGATCTCCGCTATGAGATTAAAGTTGGCATCATATTGGAATTCTACCTGATTCCCCAGCGCATCTTTTTTCATTTTAAGTCTTCCCATTCCATCATATTCATAGGATTGAGAATATTTGAAGAGACCATTGGCATCGTAATGATCTTCTCTTAAGATCTTTCCCGAGGGGTGATAGCTAAAGCGGATTTTTTTAAGCAGCACTTCCTTGCCGGAAGAATCTATTGTCTTTTCCCTTATTTTTTCGGGAAGACCGATACAAGGAGAGGAATATTTTGGAGTGAAAAGCGTGATTTTACGATAGGTGACATCCTTTAAATCTTTTGGGTCGAGGCTTTTGCCATCATCGATAATTGTTTTTGTGCGGACAGAATTAAAATTTTCATCTTCATAAAAATGGAAAGCCCGCTTGGCAATTTTTTCATTCTCATAGACGATTTCTGACTTTAATAGATTTGTCTGAGGAATGTAGCTATAACGTACCACTTTCTCAGGTCTGTCTGATTCACTCAATTTTAAATTAAAGCCATCTGTGGAATAGGTGCGGTAAATTGTATCTTTTTCTCTTCCATCTCCAATGGATTCGCGCGTGAGATTTTGATTTTTGTCATAACCATATTCCATGCGCTTGACAATTTTTCCGGATGCATCTTTAAGAGTTTTCTTAGTTAAATTTCCTGTCAGTGGATCCCAACTCTGTATTTCAATAGAGTAGAGAGTATTTCCTTGATATTTCTCGATTCCGTTGATCCGTTTATCGCAATTGATACGATAGATTGTTTTATTGTTTTCTCCGTCATAGACGATCGTATGATCCTCCCTATAATCATAGCGTGCGATAGGGACAAGCTCCCCGCCCGCACCAACAGGAGCTTTTTGGAAGAGAACTTTTTTTGTTCCAAAATCATAATCTGTCTCTAATAGACGTCCTTCAGGCGCCTCTACATGGTACAAAAAGGGAGTATCAAAATAGTTTTTTGCTCGTTTCCAGCAGTAGTTATAACTTAAGGGGGGCTTCTCCGGTGCTTCAACATGGTCGAGAACGACATCATAAATAGGAAGTGAGCCATTTCTTCTATCTCGTGGCTTTACTTCGCGGATTGACTGATAGAGATCGGCTTTTCTTCCATCGCTGCCTGTAACATGGATAGCCAGCATGTGGTAATTACGCTTGGAAGGCCCCCTCTCATAGTCAATATCCAAAGAACCGAGAAGGATTGATCTTTTTGCGTTGTATGCCTTAATGGATTTTAAAATATAATAGCCCGGATCATAGCGATCGTGAAGCAGTGGGGCATTGTAATTGATATATTCATAGAGGATCAAATTACCATTCGGTAACTTACTCTCGGTAACCATCGCCTGGTAGGGCGGGGAGGTCTCCACATCGGACTCAACCCTGCTATCTCTTGGCCATGACCTCTCTACCGACATAAATGTCCGCACTCTGCCGCTTCCATCGATAACAGATCCTCTATATGAAAAGCGGTCAGTATCTTTTCCCTTGCCCCATTGTTGAAAAGAAAAATGGGTGTTTAATGGATGGGTTAGACCCACAAAGCCTGGACTTGTAAAAGCCTTCATAGAATCAGGGTTAAAGAAATAGTGGTTGCCAATATTGTTATCATAGAGAAAAAAACTCCCATCCGCCTCTCCAATTGAGGCGAGCTTTTTAAAGGCGCGGCAACCTATTTTTGTTAAATCAAAATTAAATAGCATGAGACATTCTGGATTGATTCTCCAATGGCCAAATGCCTGATCTTTATGCCCCTGATGATTATAAAAGCGTCTAAAGGAGATAGGTTCCACGCCTCTTACAACAATATCCACCTCCTCTTCGCAATATTCTCCTGTAATCACATTGACTTTTGGAAGGTAGGGAGCAAAATGGGTGGCCTCTTTAGAAATAAAAAGAGCAGGAGGTGGAAGAAGGCATCCCTCTTTGGTCGCTTCTAGGAGAGCATTTGAGAAAATTATAATGCAAAAAATATATCGTAACATCATCTTTAAGCTTTATTTAAGAAAAGCAAGTTAAAATTTATATTCTTAATGGTCAAGCTAATAAATAAACCATGGTGAGTATTTTTTTATTTTGTTTTTTTTAAGGTTTTGGGGTTGATTGTAAGATTTGCGTAAGATGAGTTAACATTTGAAAAAAAGAGAGTAGCCATGCCGATAGATCAAGCGCAGCATGAATTTTTTATGCAACTCGCTCTAAAGATTGGAGAAAAAGGACGCATTAGCGCCCCCCCAAACCCGTGGGTCGGATGTGTGATTGTGAAAGATGGGGAGATTCTCGGAGAGGGATATCATGAAGCTCCAGGGAAGCCGCACGCCGAAGTTGTTGCCATAGAAGCAGCAAAGGGGAGGGCTCGGGGCGCCACGGCCTATGTTACCTTGGAGCCTTGCGCCCACTTTGGAAGGACCCCTCCTTGTGTAAAAACAATTCTCGAAAGTGGCCTCTCACGTGTTGTCATCCCTTTTCTTGATCCCGATCCGCTAGTCTCGGGGAAGGGAAAGGGAGCGCTAGAAGAGAAGGGGATAGAAGTACTAGTGGGTATTTGTGCCGAGGAGGCAAAAAAAAGTTTAGCTCCCTATTTGCATCACCGAAAAACAGGCATGCCCTATGTCGTTCTAAAATGCGCCCTTAGTCTTGATGGAAAAATTGCGGCAGCCGATGGCGCCTCTTTTTGGATTACAGGTGAGGAGGCAAGGCAGGATGTCCATTGGCAGCGCGCCTCTTCGCAAGCAATTCTCATTGGGGCAAAGACAGCGCTTCTCGATAAGCCCCGATTAACAGTGCGTGGAATAGAGGGTGCTTCTATTCCTCTACGCGTAATTGTGGATGCCAAGGGCATTCTTCCCGCCGAGGGGCCTCTATTTGAAAAAGCTTTGGGGAAAACTCTTATCTTCACCACATCAGAGTGTCCAAAGAAAAGTCGGATTGCCTGGGAAGAAAAAGGGTGTCAAGTGATTGATCTCCCGAGCAGCCAAGAAGGGGTCGATCTAAAAGATCTCTGTAAAATACTCGGTGAATGGGGTGTGATTCAGCTTCTTGTTGAAGGGGGAGGCACCCTCTTCCAAAGCTTTTTCGAACAAAAACTCTTTCAACGCCTCTCTCTTTATTATGGCGCCTGTCTTATTGGTGCAAACGGACACTCTTTTTATCTCAAAGAAAGCGCAATCTTATCCGACGCCCAGCGTCTCACTCTTGATTCCCTCTCTCGTTTTGGCAATGATCTCCGCCTTGACTACCTCTCAGGTTCCTAACTCCTCTCGATATTTCTTGCTTATTCTCGGGGGCAGCTGTCTGAATAAATTTAGCTCGCAATTCTTTTACTGAGGTTTTGTCAGTCGTGGAACTTTTTGTGGTTTCTTTTTCACTAAAATCCAAAGGCAGAGATGCTCTTCTATTGATTTGACTCTTACTTCGCTTTCTTGGAGAAATGAAAGGTTCGTTCGAAGTAGTTGTGGTTAAGGTGGTTACAGAAGCAGTTGTAGTTGTGGGTGCACGATAATTTCCAAGTTTTGAACTAAGTTTTTGCTCTCTTTCAACTGGAGAAGGGTTTTTAGTAGTTGCCTCTCCACGATAAGTATATCCTTCTCCAGAGTCGGTCTCCCAATTTTCACCCTCTGGAGTCCCTTCATTGCTGTTAACATTATAAGGAGAATGAGTCTTTCTCGGAGAGATAAGAGTTGTTCTACGCCGGGCAATAACTCTCGCTAACTCCTCTTGGTGTTTGCTTTTCTGTTCTAATACTAGATCTGCTTCAGTAGTAGGAGGCTTTGCAATGCCTGATTGGCTTGTTTTTCGCAGCTGGCCCATAGCTTTCTCAAGTGTGACTGGGCTATGACCATCATCTTTGGGGGGAGGTATTGATAGAATTTTTAGTTCGGGAGGAGGAGGTGGTGGTGGAGGCCCACCCGTTGTGTTGCTATTTTCAAATTGCGCGAGTTCCAATTGACGCTTAAGATCAGCATTCTGCTCGCGGAGGCTTTTCATCTCCTCGTTGACCCTTTTGGATAAGTTGCTTATTTTGTCGAGAGTCTCAAGCTCTTCTTTGGCCTCTTTCTCTTGAGCGGGACTAATCAGTGCTGCTCGGAGATCGTCACGCTCTTTTTCTGTTGCCTCAAGTTTCTCTTTAAAGTCTTTGTTGAGAAGTTTAATACGGTCACTAAGATCGCTTTTCTCTTTTTGAAGATCTTTTGAAGTTTCGATTGAGACAAAGACCTCTTCAAAAGGCTTATCATCGGGTAGGGTGACGGTATAGGAATTGGGTGGAGATTCTTTTTCGCTTTTAAGGCTTTTAAGGGTGATGCAAGCTACGCTCACATTTAAAATGACCCCTCCAACAGCGAGGCTGACACCGCCTCCCAGAGGAGTGGCAAGATATCCAAGAACAACATAGTAACCATTGGCAATTTGAGGAAAAAAAAGTCCCCCTAAAACAAGACCGGCAATAATGGTAATGATCCCTCCGCCGCAGGCAGCGACTACAAATGTCGTTCGGGAAAATAGAATCGAAAAGCCTTGGCTAAGCAGAGAGGGTTGATCGGGGAGTGAGTTTCTTTCTACTGTAAGCATAAAACAAAAAATTTTAAATCAAAGTTGAAATTCTAGTTTAAAAGAGAAGATAATATCAATATAAATACTAAAAATTAAAAACTTACTCATGAATAAAAAAAATTTTATCTATTTGCTGCTCTTGAGAAATTCAATGAAGTAGTCTACAATAGTCATTAAAAAAAAGGGATGGTAATAGATGTCTTTTGCAAAAATTGATGATGCAATCCTCGCTCTTAAAAGGGGAGAATTTGTCATTGTTATCGATGATGCTGATCGGGAAAATGAGGGCGATCTAATCATTAGCGCTGCAAAGATGACAACAGAGAAGATGTCCTTTCTTCTTCAACATTCAAGCGGCGTTGTCTGTACGCCGATGACGGAGGAGCATTTAAATAGACTCAACCTCCCCTTAATGGTAAGAGATAATACCGAATCGCAAAAAACTGCCTTCACAATATCTGTAGATGCCATTGGAACAACAACTGGTATTTCGGCTCTAGATCGGGCAAAGACTTGCCAACTCCTCACCAATCCCGATGCGTTGGCTACCGATTTCCGTCGTCCGGGCCATATATTCCCTCTGATGTCTAAAGAGGGAGGAGTTCTCAAGCGGGCAGGCCACACCGAGGCTACCCTCGATCTTCTCAAAATGGCAGCTCTTCCCCAAGTTGGAGTTCTCTGCGAGATTGTAAATGAAGATCGCTCCATGGCCCGTCTCCCGGAGCTTAAGCTCTTTTCTCAAAAACATTCTATTCCTCTCATTACCATTGCAGATTTAATTAGTTATAGAAGACAGAGCGAAAAACTAGCCATCTGTATCTCAGAAGCGAGGATCCCAACAGAATTTGGCTCCTTTAGAGCTCTGGCCTATGAGTCCATTATCGACGGTGTGCAGCACCTGGCCCTTATCAAGGGTGATATCAGAGATAAGAAGAACGTTTTAGTGAGAGTCCATTCTGAATGTTTGACAGGAGATATTTTTGGCTCTAGACGATGCGACTGCGGCTCTCAGCTTAAACTGGCCTTAGAAAAAATCCATGAAGAGGGTTCGGGCGTTCTAGTCTATTTAAGAGGGCAGGAGGGGCGCGGAATCGGCCTTGGACATAAACTGAGAGCCTATGCTCTTCAAGATGGCGGGCTCGACACAGTGGAAGCAAATCTGGAACTTGGTCTTCCTGTTGATTCGCGTGAATATGGCATAGGAGCGAATATTTTAGCAGATCTTGGTGTCACAACCATGCGGCTACTCACAAATAATCCCGCCAAATATGGGGGTCTTGCAGGTTTTGGACTCCAGATTGTTGAGCGAGTTCCCTTAGTCACCTTGCCAACAGAGGAAAATAGGAATTATTTGAGCGTAAAAGAGAAAAAATTGGGCCATTACCATTTAACGGAGGATCTCCATGCAAACCTTTGAAGGGCATTTGTCTGCTGAAAATCTTAAAATTGCGATCGTTGCAGCCCGTTTTAACGAGCTCATTACAAAAAAATTGGTTGAAGGAGCCATCGACTCTCTTAAGAGGCATGGAATCAATGAAGAAAACCTCGCTCTGGCATGGGTGCCAGGTGCTTTTGAAATTGCACCTACAGCTAAATTTTTTGCCGAATCGAAAAACTATGACGCAGTGATCTGCATTGGCTGTGTGATCCGAGGCGCGACAAGCCACTATGATTATGTCTGCCAGCAGACAGCTTCAGGCATTATGCAAGCCTCTCTTACGACCGGAATTCCTCTTATCTTTTCCGTCCTCACAGTTGAGACGATCGAACAGGCTTTTGAAAGAGCGGGCTCAAAAGCTGGCAATCTGGGATTTAATAATGCCCTTGTTGCAATTGAGATGGCCCAGCTTAATAAACGACTGAGGCTTGAGGCGTGCGTTTAAAAAAGCTATCTCTGGCGGGTTTTAAATCCTTTGCTTCAAAAATTACTCTCCATTTTGACCTTCCTATCATCGGTATTGTCGGCCCAAATGGGTGTGGGAAGTCTAATGTGGTCGATGCCTTTCGCTGGGTCATGGGCGAACAGTCAGCTCGAAGCTTACGTGGAGAGAGAATGGAAGATCTTCTCTTTGCTGGCTCGACTAGCCTTAACGCTTCAAATATTGCCGAAGTTTCTGTGACCCTCTCCGATATCGATGGAGAGCTTCCTATTGATTATGAAGAGGTCGTAATTACCCGACGTTGTTATAGAGAGGGTGAAAGTGACTATCTCATCAACAATAACCCTGTTCGCCTTAAAGATATTCAGAACCTCCTTTTGGGAAGTGGTCTTGGTAAAAATGCCTTTTCAATTTTTGAACAGGGAAAGCTCGATGCAGTCATCTCTCTACCTCCGAGCGAGAGAAGAGTTATTCTAGATGAGGCGGCCGGTACCTCTCGCTTTTTAATGAAAAAAAAGGAGTCGCTCAAAAAGCTTGAGCAGGTTGAGATTAATCTAAATAGAGTGAAAGATATCCACGAAGAGGTCAAGGGACAAACACGCCTTCTTGCAAAACAGGCCGCAATAGCTACGAGCTACAAAGAGAATCAAGAGCGTCTCATCCTATGCCAAAAAACTCTGTTAATACGCCGCCAGAAGAGCATTTGCTCTAAAAAAGAGGAGCTGCAAATCGCCCTCGCCCTCATTAAAAACGACGAGAGCGAGCTTACACTCACACTCAATTTTTTTGAAAAGCAGCTTAAAGAAGTGAGTAAGCAGCTTCTCTCCTTTGAAGAACTAAGAGAGGAGAGGAGGAGCAAAATCTCTTTTCTAGAGAGCCGTTTCCAAATCCTTGCCTCTGAAAAAAGACATAAGGAATCCACCCAACTTCAAAATGCCCAAAAAAACATAGAACTCTCCAAAAAGCTGGAGGAGCTCAGTTTCTCTTTTAAAGCAGATGAGAAAGAGGCAACTTCACTTGAAGAAGCGATTGATGGGGCCCTCAAAAGAAAAAATGAAGAGAAAACCAGACTCTTACTTCTTGAGAATGCTCTTGAGGGGCTAGAGGTAAAGCTAACTGAAGCCCGCGAAAGGAATAAGAGGCAATCTCGAGGGTATTTGGAAGCATTGAATGAGGAGAAGCTTCTATTTTTAAGCCTTCAGGAAAATCATCGGCAAAAAGAGATCAGTCTAGAAAAAGAGAAGAGCCTTCAAGAGGCCACAAGAGAGAGCTCACTTGCAAGAGAGGAACTCTCCGCTCTTATTCCACGCAAGCAAGAGGGCGTAGAGCTCCTTTTGGAGGAGATTGCAAAGTTAAAGAGCGGGGCTGCAGCTCAACAGGAATCTCTCAAAGATCTCTCAAAGGCAGAATCTGCCCACAATCAAAAAACCATCAATTTGCAGCGTCGCATTGCAGAAAATAGAGCCAGACAACAAACTCTTCAGCGTCTAAAAGAGGAGATGGAGGGCTTTTCAGATGGGGCTAAAAAGCTTTTAAAAGCAGCAAAGAATCCTAAAAGCCCCCTATTTGGAAAAATCAAGGAGTTTGCTTCACTTCTCTCCTTTAAAGAGCATGATAAAGCTTTTGAATCTGCCTTGCGCACCTATGCAGCGACTCTGGTTGTCGATTTGGCTGCGGACAGGCAAATGATTTTCGATTATGCCAAAGAACATCAACTCTCAGACTTTTCTCTTCTCTGCCTTGAGCATCTAAAAGCGGATTTCACAGGCCATTTTTCTGAAAAATGGGATCTTGTGGAAAATCTCCCCCTTAAGCCTGGCAAGAGGCCTCTACTCAATTACCAGGGAGCTTTTTTTGATATTTCTGGGGTCTACTTTAGCGAAAAGAGCGCTGAGCCTATTTTTAGAAGGCAAAAAGAGATGATTACTCTTGCTAATGAAATTGAGCTGGAAGAGAGAGAATTAAATGCTCTTGAAATGGAGAAAAAGACCCTTCTGGAGCAGAGCTCAAAAGTACAATCCTCTCTTTCCCACCTACTTGAAACGATGCGTACTAGAGAAATGACTCTCGTGCAAGAAAACTTTGTTCTACAAAGGTCCAAAGCTGATCAGGAAAGGCTGCAGGGACAATTTGAAGAAATCCAAAAAAATCTTTCTAAAATCCAAAATACAATCCTCCTCCTTGAAAAATCCCAGCTTGAAAAAGGTGAGGAACACCAGGCCGCCAGCGAAAAAACCCAGCTCGCTGAAGTTAAGATCAAAGAGTATGAGCTTGAAGAAAAGAGTTTGCATGATGAGTTAAAAAAGGCCCGCCAGAATAGGGAGGAGCAGAGTAGGACATATGGCAACGCTGCGAATCTCTTACAAAAACAGGAGCATGCAAAACAGCTCTTAAATCAAAAAGTCCACCAGAGAGGTGAAGAGCGCACACGTTGCACACTTGAGATACAAGCTTCATTAGCTGCAATTGTTAAGGGGAAAGAACTCATCGCCTCATTAGAAAAGGAGCTCCTTGATAATCAAAAGATCTTAGCTGATCTAAGCGTGAAGAAACATCAAGAAGATGAGAGCTTTAAAAAGTGCAAACATGAGGAGAAAGAGCTCAGGGGGAGTATCGAAGCAAAAAAAGAGCTGCTAAAGACTGAAGAGAAAAAATCAAACCAGCTGGAAATTGAAATTGCCAAGGTAAGCCAGGAGCTAGAGGAGATAGAAAAAGCTCTCAATGACCGCTACGCAAACAAGATAGAAACTGATTCTCTCGACATTAGCGAAAGCGCAATTGAAGAGGAGATAGGTCGCCTACGTTATGCGATAGAAAAGGCGGGAGCTGTCAATATGACCTCCATTGAAGAGTATCAAGAGGTTGAAAAACGGTATTCTTTTTTACAAAATCAACTTCAGGATCTTGAAAAAACAAGAGAAGATCTCGAAAAAATTATCACCTCCCTCGATAGTGAATGCCGTAAAATTTTTCGAAAGACTTTTAATGAGATAAGAAAGAACTTTCAAAAAAATTTCCAAATTCTCTTTGGGGGTGGAGAAGCTGATTTGAAATTTACAGATAGTGCAGATATACTTGTTGCCGGGATTGAAATTATTGCTAAACCCCCCGGAAAACAAATGAGAGCAATTTCCCTTCTTTCAGGAGGAGAAAAATGTTTAACAGCCCTCTCCCTTCTCTTTGCCATTTTTGAAGTGAGGCCAGCTCCTTTTTGCATTCTGGATGAGGTTGATGCGCCCCTTGACGAGTCAAACATTGATCGTTTTACAAGTCTTTTGAAACAGTTTATAAAAAAGACGCAGTTTATCATTGTCACTCACAACAAAAAGACAATGACAATTTGCGATCGTCTTTTTGGGGTTTCAATGCAGCAGCGGGGTGTTTCAACTTTAATTTCTCTTTCATTTGAAAAAAATAGGGAGGGCCAGATCTCAGCTCTCTCCCATGCCTCTATTAGTAATACGGAGTCGATCTGATGAATGTTGGAATACCAAAAGAAATTAAAAATCATGAATATCGTGTTGGAGCAACCCCATCGGTTGTAAAGCTGCTTGTCCAAGCCGGACATAAGGTTCTTGTGCAGACAGGTGCAGGTACCAAGATAGGCTTTCCCGATGAGCTCTACGCTAGCGCGGGAGCAAAAATTGTCCAAACAGCAGGTGAAGCTTATGCCGCTGAAATGATTGTAAAGGTCAAAGAGCCCCAAGATAGCGAATTTCCCTTTCTGCGTGAGGGACAAATTCTTTTCTGTTTTCTCCATCTTGCACCCGATCCTAAGCAACTCAAAGAGCTTATTGAGAAAAAAGTTGTCGGAATTGCCTATGAAACTGTCACTGATACGAGCGGAAGGCTACCCCTTCTCACTCCCATGAGCGAAGTTGCAGGTCGCATTGCCATCCAGGCAGGTGCTACAGCCCTCCAGTTGATTAACGGGGGAAAAGGATTGCTGCTTGGAGGAGTTCCCGGAGTCGCTCCTGCCAAAGTTGTCATATTGGGGGGAGGAGTTGTTGGAACACATGCAGCCCGGATGGCAATGGGTGCTGGCGCAGATGTAACCATCCTGGAAACAAAGCTCTCCCGCTTGCGTGAGCTGGATGATCTCTATGCTCCCCGGTTAAAAACTCTCTATGCTAACTCCGTTTCGATTGAAGAATCAGTGAAAGATGCCGATCTTTTTGTCGGTGCTGTTCTCGTTCCGGGGAAAAAGACTCCAAAACTTATCTCAGAGGAGCTTGTCAAAAAAATGAGCCTCGGAAGCGTGATTGTCGATGTGGCTATTGATCAAGGAGGTTGTGTGGAGACTGCAAGGCCCACAACACACACGGATCCAACCTACATATTACATGGCGTTGTCCACTACTGTGTGGCAAATATGCCGGGAGCCTGTGCTCGCACTTCAACGCAAGCCCTCAGTAATGCCACAGCCCCCTATATTCTTGCGATTGCCTCTAATGGATGGGCAGCTGCCATGCTAAATGATGCGGGACTTAAAGAGGGGCTCAATGTCTGTTTTGGAAAAGTGACCAACTCTTTTGTGGCAAGCGACTGCGGGTATGATTACCATCCACCCGAAGAGTTTCTCTCAAGAGTGTCAGTGAAGAGCTAACAATGAGCGGGAAGAGCCGTTTTATCATTGGCATAGACCTTGGCACAACAAGTTCAGCTGTGGCCTATTTAGACACAGAAGCGGTGAAAAATCCCACTCTTAGCATCAAACTCTTCAATATT
>JABDDZ010000031.1:15202-15406 GCA_013287335.1 Chlamydiota bacterium
CCCAATGGAATAAAATAGGGGCCATTGAGGCCCTTCCTCTTCTCCCCTCTTTTCACTATCTTGCTGAAGGGGGGGAATTTCCTCCAAATGCTCTGGCCCTTCCATGGGATCTTCATGGAGAAAAAAAATATCTTGTGGGCCAGCTTGCAAAAGAGCTCGGAGCTAAAGTGCCGACGCAAATTGTCCACTCCGCTAAAAGTTGGC
>JABDDZ010000032.1 GCA_013287335.1 Chlamydiota bacterium
TTTACAATAGGAAGAATTTTATGGGAATGAAGGGCATTAAAGGTATTGCGGGCATTTTGTAAGCTGGAGGGATGAGATATGTCTTGTTTAGTTAAAAGAACTTGGGCAATAGGTATCTGGTGTTTCTCAAAAAGCTCTCCCCAGGCCTGCATTAAATAGACTTGGCCTGTTGCTGCAAGCATCTGCTTAGAGGGTATCGATGGGCCGGGCAAGAGCTCTCTGCCGCTTTTAAGGATGACCTCTTTTCCCGCTAAAATGGCTCCGGAAGAGACCAAAATCACGCAATATTCTTTTGAAATGAGTTCGCTGATCTGGCAGGAGAGCCTATCCATGGCAGGCTTTGAAAGGGAGGGGCCTCCTCCGCTCAAAGTGCTTGAACCGACTTTAATGACAATCTTTTTCATTTAAACAATTTTGTTATATCCATCTCATTATAAAATAATACAAAATTAGCTATTTGTCTATAAAATCAAACTCGATGGATAATTCCATTGACTAGAGGGAACTTTTGAAGTATAGTAGCCTACATTTCTTGAAAACAGTAACGAAATAGGAAGTCCAATGGGCGAGAATAATCCATATGCGATCATTCAAACAGGCGGAAAGCAATACCGCGTTTTTGCTGGAGATGTGATTGATATTGAATTGCTTGAATCACAAGAAGAGGGGAATTCTTCAATCACTTTTAATGAGATCCTCTTCCTCCACGATGGGGAAAAGGGAGTGTGCGGGACACCCACTGTAAAAGGCCTTGTAAAAGGAGAGCTTTTAGACCATGTACGTGGACCTAAGGTTATTTCTTACAAGTATAAACGAAGAAAGAATTTGCGTCGTAAGATCGGTCACCGCCAAAATTATATGCGGGTAAAAATCACAGAAATTGGGGTGTAAAAAATGGCACATAAGAAAGGACAAGGTTCAACTCGAAATGGACGCGACTCTCATTCCAAGAGATTAGGAGTGAAAGCGGCCCATGGCCAATTTGTTACAGCAGGCAGTATTCTTGTGCGCCAAAGGGGCACAAAATGGCATCCTGCGAAAAATGTGGCTCGTGGAAATGACGACACTCTTTTCTCACTTATCGATGGAATCGTCGCATACCGCAGCTCTAGACGCACTCTCGTCTCCGTCGACCCACTCCAAGGCGCCTAAAGCCCACAGGGAAATTTTGGAGTGCGGTGACTTGGTCGCTAGTGACTTGTCACCGCTTTTTTCTGTTACAAAGCGGTGACAAGTCACTGTGACCAAGTCACCGCACTCCAAAGGAATCATTATATGTTTGTTGATCGTGTTATTTTAGAGGCTCAAGCTGGCAGCGGAGGCAATGGCATCATTGCCTGGCGGCGGGAAAAGTATATTCCCAAAGGGGGCCCTTATGGGGGCGATGGAGGCGATGGCGGCTCTATCACCATTATCGCAGATGAACAGGTTCCCTCTCTCGAAGACTTTCGCTACCGACGCCTTGTAAAAGCAGAGAATGGGCAATGCGGAGGATCGAACCAGAGAACGGGCCGAAGAGGCAAAGAGCTTGTATTAAAAGTTCCTCTTGGCACCCTCATCAAAGATGCAGAAACGGGTCAACTTCTCCATGATTTTACCGAACATGGACAAAAGATAAGCCTCTGCCGCGGAGGCAAAGGTGGGAAAGGCAATGCCCGTTTCAAAACTTCTACTAATAGAGCTCCTGTAATATGCACTCCCGGAAAAAAGGGAGAATTCTGCAAAGTGGAATTTGAGTTAAAACTCATCGCAGATGTCGGTCTTGTCGGCTTTCCCAATGCAGGGAAATCTACCTTTCTCTCAACGGCCGCAGATGTGCGTGTGAAAATTGCCCCCTATCCCTTCACTACGTTGCGCCCCCAGCTCGGTTATGTCTTTCGGAATGGAGGAAAACGCTTTTTACTTGCCGATATCCCCGGGATCATCGAGGGAGCCTCCTGTAATAGAGGCCTTGGCTTTGAGTTCCTACGCCACATTGAAAGGACTCATCTTCTTGTTTTTGTTTTAGATAGTTCAGGCATTGATGGACGCGATCCTACCCATGACTTTGCTGTTTTGCAAGATGAGCTGCGAGCCTATGATAAAACCCTTTTAGAAAAACCCTTTTTTGTAGCTCTTAACAAATGCGATACCGAAGAATCCAAAGAGCACGTAGAGCATTTTAAAGCCCATTTTTCTTATCCAAGCGCCTCTCTTTTTGAAATTTCCGCTAAAACAGGCGCCGGATTAGGCCCTCTTCTCCACGCTGTAGCTCTCCTTGTCCAAAAGCAGAAATTTATCGAACCATCGATGGTCGCTTAAAGCGCAAGCTAAGCAGATAGATCACTCCTGCAAAAAGAGCGATTGTCGCTCCTGTTGGCCAATCAAGGCGATAGGAGAGGGCAAGACCCCCAATAGAAAAAAGAATATTTAAAACAACCGCGATGATCATCATCATGGAGAGCTTTCTTGTGAATGCAGAGGCAATGGAGGCCGGAAGAGCTAACATGGAGAGGACTAAAATCACCCCTACAATATAGATAAGAACAACAACAGAGATCCCCACTAAGACGAGCAGCAAAAGATAGAGAAAATCGACAGGGAGTCCCTGAAGCCTTGCTTGCTTCTCATCAAAGCAGATTGCTAAAAACCTTTTGTGAAAGAGAAATGTAGCGATGAGAATCACCGCATCAAGAATGTACAATAAAATTAGATCAGAGGGACTGACCCAGAGAATATTTCCAAGAAGAAAATGGGTGAGCTCCACATTAAACCCAGGGATTAGGGAGATAGAGATCACACCAATAGCCATCCCAAGGGACCAGATCATGGAGATGATTGCATCCTCTCTCTCTTTAAAACGGAGGTGGACCCACCCGATTGCAAGGGCTGAGATAATAGAAGCGATAAGAGCCCCGATCAAGGGAGAGAGCCAGGCGACCCCGTGGACATATTTCAAATAGGCTGCAATGCCCATTCCGCTTAAGACAGAGTGGGAAATGCTTCCGGAGATGGAGACAATGCGTTTGACAATCACATAAGATCCAATCACACCGCTTGTAATGGATGCGCCAATGCCGGCAAGGAGAGCCATTTGAAGAATGGGGCTGTGCATGAGTGCATCGAGGAAGTTCATCTTTTCTCCTCTTCGGGTAAAAAGTCATGGTAGAGGCCGAGAGCAAAATGTTCGCACACCTTACCAGCTGGCAAGATAATGGCCCTTGTTTGGACGGAGAGAATTCTCTTAACGCGGTTTTCAACAGCGTGCATATTGTGGGTCACCATTAAGATGGTGACTTCGCCCTTGAGGGAGTCTAAACATTTTAAAATCTCCTTTTCAGCAGCTCCATCGACATTTGCTGTGGGCTCATCAAGAAGCAGCAGAGAGGGCGAGCCGGCAAGGGCGCGTGCGATAAGCACTCTCTGAGCTTGCCCCCCCGACAGATCTGCAAAGGCAGCTCTACTAAAAGAGGAGAGTCCTACTTTTTCGAGAGCAGCTCCGGCGGCTCTCTTATCAGCAGCTCCGAATCCCCCAAACCAGGGGGCTTTAGAGAGGCGTCCTCCAAGAACGACTTCTAAGACAGTGATGGGGAATTGGCGGTCAAAATCAAAACCTTGAGGAACCCAGCCGATCTGTGAAAAGGCCTTTTGCGGACTCTCTCCAAAAACGGATATTTTTCCGGATGTAGGCTTTAAGAACCCCATAATTAGCTTTAAAAGAGTGGTCTTGCCGCCCCCATTGGGGCCAATAATGCCGAGAAATTCCCCCTTCTCGATTTCAAAAGTGACATTTTTAAGAATGGGCTCTGCTCCATAGGAAAAGCAGACTTCCTCAAATTTAAGAGTCATTGGGCGTTCGGACATAGGGCAAAAATCAAATCATAGGAGTTAGAGAGGACATCTTCCTGATAGGGATCAATGAAGACAATCTTTGCATTGATCTCCTCGGCTACCCGCATGGCTCCTTTAGAATTATACTGAGGCTGTGCAAAGACTGTAGAGACTTTTTCATTTTTAGCCTCTTCAATCAAATCTACAATCGCTTTAGGAGTGGCTGGCCTTCCATTATTTTCTAAGGCAAGCTGCACAAGGTTGTAATCACGCGCAAGATAACCAAATGCTGCGTGAGCGGTAACAAAGGTGCGGGAGGAAAGTTTGGAAAAATTTCTCATCGCAAAGTCATCGACCTCTTCAATCTTCTTTAAGAGGGGGTAATAATTTCTTCGATAGATTTCAGCTCCTTCAGGATCTTTACGGCAAAGCACCTCGTAGACGTGAACTGCAATTTTTTTTAACTGTTTTGGACTCAGCCATAGGTGGGGATCGATATCCTGGGTGTGGCAGTTACAGCAAGTTGGTAGAGGGTCAATGCACTCTCTTAGGTCGATGATCTCAATTTTGGGATTCACAGCGCGAAGATGAGAGGAGAGGCGAGTTTCAAAAGACTCTCCTACACAGAAAAACAGCTCAGTTTTCGAGAGCGCAACGGCCTGCCTCCCTTTGGGTTCGTAGGAGTGGGGGGAGACTCCTCCGGGTACTACAACACTTGTTTCTACCCGTTCTCTTCCAATCTTCTCAACAACAAATTTGATGGGGGGAACGCTGACTGTGACTTTGAGAGGATCAGCAAAAAGAAGAGAGGTCCAAAAAATACAAAGAAGAGTGATAAATCGCATAATCTGGAAAATTTTACTATTTAGCCATCTTTAAAACAAGAGAGTTGTTGAGGCCTTTTTCTCTTATTGCTATAATTTTATACAACGCACTTTTGCTTTTTTTAAAATTTATTTCTTATGTTTAAAGGGGTAGCCTTTGCTTTAGGGGCCTGTTGTATTTGGGGCTTGATCTTTGTTATTCCGCAATTCATTGAAGGCTTCAGTTTTATCGAAATCGTCTTAGGGCGCTACTTCTTTTATGGTTTTATCTCTGCATTTTTCCTTTTGAAAGCAAAGCTTAAAAGGAGCTTCAGCTTTCCACTTTCCATCTGGGCAAGAGCTTTTCTCTTCTCTTTCCTGACTACAATTGGTTACTACACCTGTGTCGTTTTATCCCTCCACTATACAACGCCTGCTATCTGCGCCCTTGTCTTAGGGATAAGTCCTATTTCCATCGCCTTTTACGGGAACTGGAAGCAAAGAGAGTGTAGTTTTAAAACTCTGATCTTTCCCTCCTGTTTAATATTGCTTGGTTTATTTGTTATCAATGCCCCCCATTTTAAAGAGAGTGTTTCCCCTTCGATCTATATTGAGGGATTAGCTCTTGGCTTTATGGCGCTTATTGCCTGGACCTATTATGCAGTAGCCAATGCCCATTTTCTAAAGTTGCATAAGGAGATGGCTTCCAGTGATTGGGCAACGATACTGGGATTTACAACTCTTCTACTCGTTGCATTCGTCGGCATCTTTTGCGCCATCTTTTTTAAAGAGCAGCTTCCCATTCAAAAATATCTAACTATTACTCCGGCTCTCACCACTTTTCTTATTGCAACTGCTACTCTAGGCCTTCTCTGTTCTTGGGTTGGAACATTTTTTTGGAATAAGGCAAGCCTTTATTTGCCCATCTCTCTTGCCGGCCAGCTTGTGATCTTTGAAACGATCTTTGGTCTAATTTTTATCTGCCTGCTCGATAAGCGGATTCCTCCTAAAATGGAGTGTTTTGGTATAGCTCTTCTTTTAGGGGCCATTGTCTATGGGATCCACAAGTTCCACCAATCTTCTCAAAAGCCCACATAAAATCTCTTGTCAGATTAGTCCTTGATCCAGTAACCTATTTCTCCCGGAGGAGTGTCCGAGCGGCCGAAGGAGCACGCTTGGAAAGCGTGTGTACGCCACAAACGTACCGTGGGTTCGAATCCCACCTCCTCCAAGATTTTTTTAATCAAAACTCTTCTATCGTCTTGAAACTGAATCGACTATAATTATTTGGCAAACCGAATTGGAAGAAACAGTTCTGGCGTACCCGGGACATAGCAATCCTCACTTGGTGGGGGTTTACCAGTCTCTACCATTGATTTATAATTTGCATAGAGTTGTTGAAACCATTGAGCATTGCTGGTAATTGTTTTCTCGATAACTGTGTGTATTTCTGGCCCATACTGTTTTAAAAAGCAGGTCACTCCACTATGCAATGCAATAAGGCATTTTTTAGTTTCGTCATGATCTTGTGTATTTAGTGATTCGATGAGGTGTTCCAAAGCGCCTTCACATAAGAATAAGTATACCCAACTAGAACCTACTTTCATGGGGTTGCCACGGTAGTGGCAAACGTCATAAATCAGATAGTGAAGTTGCTTTATTGAATCATCGACCATCAAAACTCTATTAAAATTTCTATAAGGGTTTTTAACGTTGGTTTTAAAATCGGCGAGGAGAGGCGCGAACTGCGCAGTCTTTCGGTCGTTCTCTATTTTAACTTGTGCCACCATTTCTTCTAGTTTCTGAATAATTGCATTATAGTGCTGTGAATCAATAATAGATCTCAGAGGATCAACTGCTCTTTTAAATTTAATGATGGTTTTTTCAGAATACCTTCCATGGTTAACTGCCACCGAATTAGAAAAGAACGTAGAAGCTCCGAAGATATGGCCAATGCGATCTCGTTCTTCGAAAAATTTGTGCATCTCGCAAGGTTGTGTCATTTTAACTATTGTTGAATTTCTGTCTAAGCTGACGATAAAATCAATGGAAGCAATTCCATTCTTTCCAATTTCATAACTCATATTATTTCTTTTTTTTAATCAGGTCCAAAAGATAGAAAAATTAGGATTTTTGAAGATATTAAAATGATAAATTTTTTTCAATGAGCGCATTAAGCTCATATTTTCTCCCTATTTGTGTCGTTTGAAGGGGTCTAAGCTATTAATTGCTCTCGATCTATTTGGATAACTTCCTCTTTTTCGTTTTGGCGACTGTTAGAGTTCTGCTTCGTCTGTCCATTCATATTTGGAGCGGCCTTCGGGTTTTTGGGTCACATCATGGCGTTTGACGACATGAGTGATAAAGATATTATAGGTAAGATCGCCCATGAAACGAAAAAATAGAACAGATCCTATAAGAGTGGTTAGGATCATTGAAAGACAGAAACCATATCCATAAAAAATAAAACCAAATTTGAGACTTACTAATGTCAATACAATATTACTAACGAACATGAAGATGGTAATTATAAGCATATTTTCCTGACTATCAAAATAGGAAAATAAAATAACAATAAATAAGTTTATTGCAGTAAAAAAAGCTCCCAGGGTTCCAAGTCGGAAGATGCCGAGTTGGAGGAAATCCATTTTAAGCCATTCAAAGAGCGTTGGTGCAAGAGCTATGACAACAAAAGTGAAGCACCCTTGCAAAATAAGCATATTGCGTCCATTTTCAATGAGGCTTGTCATAAGGTTTTTCTTCTCAGCCTCGATATGGTCAAAAGGTGCATTTGTTTCAATATTGCGAATATACTGAATGTAGAAATCATAGAAATTTGTCTCGAGACTAAAAATAAACAGGGCCATCACCGGGATGATGCTCAGGTAGGAGGCAAACATAGCGCCATCATAGATAGGATAAGTCCGTAGGTTGTTAAGATGCGTTATACCATTCGAGGAAAACCACATAATAATTTTATCAACCCACATTCCTGCAAAAAGAAATAACCCGCTCCAAAATAATAACTTATAGTGTCTAAAATAAAAACCATATTCCTTGGGCTTTAGAAAACGGTAGGGATACTCAGCTAAAATATTGGCAATAAGAGAGAAAAGAAGAGCTATAAGTCCAATGTTTAATCCAAGCAGCATCCCAGTTGTTCCCTCTTTTTTCCCAAGGTAAATTCCAACGACAGACGCAAGTAACATACCCACAACCCAGGCGATAGTAATGGCGCGAAAGTTTCTGATACAGCTTAAGTAGAGCATGACAAACCATATCATACAGAGGAGGGTAAAGTTCACGATACTCAGGATTGTTGCAAAGGGTGTCATCGTTGCGTAGAATACATAGAAGGGTATTGCAAGAGAGAGCGCCGGAATTAAAACATAGAATAGGCTTGTGAGAAGAATCCCGGGAATTGGAGTTGCATCTCTGCTAAAGAGACAATCAGAGACATAGCGAGAGGCGATCTGATAGAGAGGCGCTGAGAGAACAAATGAGAAGAGAATATTATAAACAACAACAGAAAAAAATTCATTCACCTCAACACGGCCGGCTATATCAGATGTGAAAAAAGAGATAAGCCCAAGCGACACAACGAGCAAAATCCAAGGGCCCACTGCCGCCACAGCGGCATGAAAATAGGCACGCATGATCCCTTGAAAATCATCCTTAGAGGCTAATTTTCTTAATGCAAATCCAATTCCTGCCATTTTTTTTTAACCTAGGTACTTTTTATAGATTTTGCGATATTCAATATGCTGCTGCTCAAATCTGTAATGTGTCTTAATTCTTTTTTCAATTGTTTCGCTGCACTTTTGATAAAAATCAGCATCTGTCAAAAGTTTCAAGATCGCTTCTGCAGTTGCGGGAGGATCTGCAAGAGGTGTGACGATCCCCGCCTGACCAAGAGGGGGAGATTCATCCGCACTTCCAAAACAGAGCTGACTCACTGCTCCTACATTTGTCGCAACAAATGGAATGCCTATAGATCCTGCCTCCAGGATGACAAGAGGCTGCGCCTCGCTGATGCTTGTCAAAACGATCAGATCAATTTCCGGGAGATAAGCTTTAACATCCACCCGGCCAAGAAATTTCAAACTATCCTCAAGGCCAAGAAAGAGTATAAGAGCTTGGCAATCAGCAAAATATTCTGGTTCTTCATTGGTTGGGCCTAAAACAAAAATACGCACTCCGGGCATATACTGTCTGACAATATGACAGGCCCGGATAAAGGTTTTAACATCTTTGATCGATACAATTCTTCCAATAAAAGCAAATGTAGGAGGGTGGGGCTTGCGTTTTTCCTTGATTGAGACATAATCTTGCGGATTGATGCCATGCACTACTGTACGCAATTTTCTGGGATCTGCCCCACTTTCGAGCTGGCTCTCCTGATTTCCATCAAATGTAGATATAATTTCATCCGCACACATGTAGCAGACATGAGCAAAAGAGAGAAATGTATTTAACCAAAAATCTTTAAGAGTCTGCTTTTTATCTTCTAATGCAAAGTTTAAAGATCCCACATCGCCAATCCAGTTGGCCATCGCGATCTCAATGCGCCTCTCATTTGTGTAGACCCCTTGTTCTGTAAGCATGCAGGGAACATTTTTTTCCTGCTTGGCAAGGTAGAGAAGAAAGCCGGCATATCCTGTGCATAGAGCATGATAGAGTTTTGCTGGAGGAAGTTCCTGAAGGAGTGCTGAGAAAAGACTTCGGCTCATTACATGCGCTGTTGCAAAAAAATCTTTAAAAGGGCCTGAGGGAATTGTCTCTTGATAGAGTTTTAAAATCCAATCCCATGCCGGCTTAGATTCTATAAGGATTTTTGTTCCAAGAATTTTCCGGTGTTTTCTGAAGAAAGCCAGGATAGGTCCGAATTCTTCGAAGGTTTTGGAATTCATCAAGCCAACAAAAGTATTGTTAATAATATCCCATGTCTCTTTCGGGGTTTGCCACACAGAAGCCCCATCAGGAAGATCTTGTAAAATATAGACTGTGTGGCCAATCACATTTTTTGGAAATTGGTAATGAAAAGTAAGCTTGGGGTGGGGAGGCATCAGGGTCAGAACATGAAAGGTCCTTTCTTTGTGCTCGGTGATGAGCTCATGGGTCCACTGGGCAACCCCTCCGGCAAAATAGGGATAAGATCCTTCAGCAATGATACAGATATCCGCTAGCTCTACTTTTTTTGCCATTCTTCCTTACAAACTTATTATAACCATTAATTAACCACTACGAGAGACACAGACTCGACTTTAGAATAAAGAGTCGGGTTTGCCCGCGGGCAAACCCGATCTATAGTTAATTGGTATAAAGTTTTTTAGCAACACTCCTCTTCTCTCCTCTGCTTTCTCTAACGATCTCTGTGGTCTCTGTGGTTATTTAATATTTTATTTTAATTAATAGGTTGCGTTGCTTTAGCCCATATTGCGAGGCTTGGATAAAATTCACTCGGCAAGGACTCTTTTTCCAAATTTGGATAGTGTTCTTTTGCATTTGCTTCAAGCTCCTCATAGCGATGGAGCATATAGAGCGCTTCGAGATACCAGAGATAAGCTTTTGCGGGAATCCCTTTATCCTTTTGCTCTTCAAACCAGCGGATTACCCCCTCGAAGTCCCCCATCCGCACAAGAAGCCGACCCTTTGCAATCCATGCATTCATATCCTCCGGACTTTTTTGCAAATACTCCTGGTAGAAAGCAAGAGCCCGCTCCTGGCTCTCCTTCTCCCTCGCAGAATCTAGAAGTCCTGTGTGTGCATAGGCATCAAAATGCTCAGCGAGCTTTAAAAGAATAAGAGGATTATTTGGAGCATTAGCCCGGCTCTGGAGAAGCCGCTTAAGCCTTGCAGTAAAATCAAAATCGATCTTTGCAATAATTGCTGCAGCCTGAATGCGTACTCCATTGCTAGAATCTCTTAAGGCACGTTTAAGAATCGGTGCAACAACCGGATCAAATTCTTTAACAATAGCGTCCAGGACTGCTTGCTTATGCAACAGCGTTCCATAAGTAAAAATATCCTGAAAGGGTGTGATCTGGTGAGGCCTGCTATAATCATCCCATCCCGACTTTATTCTTAAATAACTGGTAGTTAACATGTCGTGTTGTGGGAAAAGATCTCTAAACCAGTTCATAAAAGGAGTGGAGAATTTAAAGTAGAGCGGATAGAGAAGCCAAACAAGGATAAATCCTGCAACTCCAAATGCCCCGGCTCCCAGAGTTGAAGCAAGAAGAAGAAGGGGATAGCGTAAGTCCTGATTTTGTTTCGCAGCATAGAAAGCAAATCTAACAAGTAGAAGTAGCGCGATACAATGCAGAATAATAAAGAAGATTACATTTATGAATTGTATTAAGTAAAGGTAGAGAATAAGAGATTCAAAACCCAACAGTAAAATGGAGAATAGAATCGATTGCCAATTTTTAGAAGTATCAGCGATCGTTGCCGAAGCCATAAAGGGAAGGTCAAGGATATTATTTTTCTTCATGCAGCGAGGTTTGGCGGAAAGTAAAATGGACTTGGTTATTTAATTCTTTTTTTAAAGCGGATTCAATTTTATGTCGAACAATATTGCTATTCTCTAATGATGTATTGACTAATAGTATTGCAAATTCCGATCCTTTCTCCTCATATTCGAATGCCTGGTCTGTAAGTCTTAAGTTCTCTTTAATCACTCTTCGAAAGGTTTTTGCTATCTCAAGCTGTTCGGGTAGAGAGTGAGCTTCGGCATCGTCAAGAGTGATGTTTATCAGAGTGATATTGATCTTTAAACGCTTTCCTAAATTTACCAGAAACTCTTTCTCATATTGATAAAAACTCATTGTTAACAGTTCACTCTTTCCGCTCACAAACTGCCCTTCTTCCGCAGCCTGTTTAGCAAGATAACTAGCATAAGCAGTTCCAACCCATTCCCCAATGGAGCGAAGAGATTCAATTGTTGAGAGCCTTAATTGAAGAAAGGGAATCGATTCGATCTTTATCATGCCTAAAACCTTGTGTTCGTCGGGAACAAGGATTGGGGCAGCGACGATTCCCTCTTTCCCTAGAGCATTTCGATCATTGGGATTGATAATAGAGACCACTCTGTCTTTGCCAATGACCTCTTGAAAAAGAGAAGAATCAGCTCCAAATCGCACTGAGAAGGGGTCTTCCTCATTCCATCCATCCATTGCAATGCACTTTAATAGATTATCTTCCAGAAGAAAAATCGAGCATTTCTCGGGTGCGACGAGGGCTTTTGTAAGATCTAGAGCTCCTTTGATGATGTCAACTTTATTCAGTAGCTCCAGTTTTTTAAACGCTTGATATGCCATCAATGCCGTTTGCATCTCTGATGCAAGGCGTCTCTCCATGTGCTCTTTGACATTTTTCAGGGAATCATAGGCTTTGTTTATGGTCTCGGCTTTCTCTTCTGCATCCAAAGCCGCTTTTTTTGAGGTGGTCTCTTTCACGAATTTGCCTTTTGCGCAGTTCTCCAAAAATCACAGCAGCGATAAACCAGAGAAGGGGAGTTTTTACAAGGATAAAGAAGTACTGAAACCGGTCTTGCAAGATATCTTGCGTAGGAAGCGGTCCGAGGAGTAAAACGCATGTCGAAATGATAGCTGCAACAAGTCCCTCATTCGTGCCATACTGCGCTGCCATCAAAATAACAATGATCCAAAAAGGGTGTGGAGAGACAGAAAAATAGTTGAATGGAATTCTAAAAATAAATGCGATGGCAAACATGAGACAGAAGAAAATGAGCATCTCTATCCAGGCGACAAGGCGAAGGCCCAGAAATTTGGGATAGCGGCCGATTTGCTCTATTTCAGACTTTTCAATGTTATTACTCATACTAAAACCTCAATGTCACAGAAGCGGATAAATAATCAACGTTTGCATTGATTACCGCAGCGCTTGGATATCTGAAAGCGCCTACCTCTACTTCCCATCCACAGGGACAGGGTTTCACATATTTAATGTTCACACCTCCTGTGGGACCATTTCTTCCCAAACGGTTGAAAGTCCCCCCCCCAAAAACTGTAAAATACCAATATCTTCTCCACTGGTAATTAAAAAAAAGACGGAGTGTATGAAACTCTCTACTCTGCAGGGGGACAGGATTGAATGGGAGGCCATCGCTTCCTATTTCTACTTTTCTTTGATAGACATATTCAGCATCCAGATCATAGTTTATCGAGAAAAGAGGATTGGGGATGCAGATGTTGAAATAGATATCTCCTGAGGCTAAGAGGGAGGTGAATCCATTGGGGACATTTCTAATTCCAACGCGGTGGACACCCCCTTCAAAGCTTGCTGCAAGATAGCGATTGATGACAGAATCCAGGTGAAATTTCAATCGATCCTCTCGTCCAAAGTGGGCTACCGATTCAAATGTCTCCCAATAGATACGGTGCCAGTCAGCAAGCAGGATGAAATCTCCTTGAATAAGCGGTACAAGCCACTTCGCCTCGGCTCCCACTCCAAATACGACTCCCTCTGTTGCATAGAAGATTGCTGTGCAGCTATCCCCAGAGGCCCATTCATTGCGTAGATAGATTCTTCCTTGAGATCTGACGCCCCTAAATCCAACACCCTCTC
>JABDDZ010000033.1:0-10578 GCA_013287335.1 Chlamydiota bacterium
CTGTCTTGTCAAATCGCAGAAGATCCCTATCTTTTCTATTCCGGGGGAGCCCTACAACGCCCTTTTAATGCGCATAGCCAATCAGACAAATGCAGATATTGTTGTGATTGCAGGGATGGGGCTGACTTTTGCCGACTATCAGGCATTTATCGACAATGCCGAGCAGTCAGGTTCGGCGCAAAAGACAGTGATGTTTATCCATCAGGCAACAGATCCGGCTGTAGAATGTCTACTCTCTCCCGACATGGCTCTTGCCTGCGCGGAAAAATTTGCGATTGCTGGAAAAAATGTCCTTGTTTTGATGACCGATATGACAGCTTTTGCCGATGCGATCAAAGAGATTTCCATCACCATGGACCAGGTTCCCTCCAATCGGGGCTATCCCGGTTCTCTCTACTCAGATCTGGCTTCCCGCTATGAGAAGGCAGTCGATATTGAGGGTAGCGGATCCATTACGATTATCAGCGTCACAACGATGCCGGGTGATGATGTCACGCATCCAGTTCCCGATAATACAGGGTATATCACCGAAGGACAGTTTTATCTCCATGGGGGCTTCATCGATCCATTTGGTTCGCTCTCTCGCTTAAAGCAGCAGGTGATTGGAAAAACCACCCGAGAGGATCATGGAGACATTGCCAATGGGATGATCCGACTGTATGCCGATTCAAAGAAAGCAAAAGAGAGGCAGTCAATGGGCTTTAAGCTCTCCCGCTGGGATGAGAAGCTGATTGCCTATTCCACTCTCTTTGAAAAAAAGATGATGAATTTGCAGGTGAACCTCCCTTTAGAGGAATCCTTAGATCTCGGATGGCAGATTCTCTCTGAGTGTTTTACTCGCCAAGAGGTGGGGATCAAACAGAGTTTAATTGATAAATATTGGCCCGGCTAGAGAACGATGGCAGAGGTTAAGCTGACAAAAAATGAGCTGCGCGCCCAAAGAACGCGGCTTAAACAGCTCGAAAAATATCTCCCTACCTTGCAGCTAAAAAAGGCGATGCTCCAAGCTGAAGTCAATGATGTGCGGCAAGAAATTGTACGTTTAGGGGATGCATTCCATGATCAGCGACTGCTTGTTTCAAGTTCTTCCTCTCTTCTCTCAGAGAGAGTTGGTTTGAATTTTCAAGACATGGCCAAGGTTGTCAGGATCGAAAAAAAATATGAGAATGTTGCCGGCGTTGATATTCCTCAGTTTGAAAATGTTGAATTTGCACCTTTTGACTACTCTCTTTTTGGGACCCCTCCCTGGTTTGATGCATTTGTCAACCAAATGCGTCAACTTGTGATAGCCAAAGCTAAGCTACTCATTGCTACAGAAAAGAAAAAGGCGCTCGAAAATGAGCTTAGGCAAGTGACGATTCGAGTCAATCTCTTTGAGAAGAATCTTATTCCTAAGTCGCAGACAAATATCAAAAAGATCAAGGTCTTCCTGGGAGACCAGGAGCTTGCAGCGGTGGGCCAGGCAAAAGTTGCAAAGGCTAAGATAACGCTCAAAAGAGAGCTCAAAATATTAGAGAGAACCGATGAGAGTTAGTGTTAAGAAATATCTAATTTTTGGTCCGTGGGGATCTCGGGATCGCTTTTTTGAAGAGGCTCAGCGGCTCGGGATTGCTGAATTTATCGCTCCTCGCAAAGAAATGCTAGAGCATCCCCAAGAGATTAAAACCTTCATTGAAGCGCTGCATATTTTACGAGCAATGCCTCCCGTAAAACAGGTGGCTCCTTACGACTATAATGCTGCGAATGTCTTTGCAAGGCATATCGTTGATCAGAAAGAGAAGCTTGAGAACATGCGAGAAAAAATTCGTGTTCTTGAAAAAGAGATCTCCCGTGTTGAGGTCTTTGGAAATTTTGCAATGCCCGACCTTTTGCATACAGAAGAGATCTCAAAGCGCCATTTTCAGTTTTTCTTTGCAAAAAAAATCGAAGGGGTTGAGGCCATAAATCGACCTGAAGTGATTTATATCGGAAGTGCCCATACCCTCCACTACTTTGTAGCAATTAATAAAGAGAGAGTCTCTTACCCCGGCCTTATCGAAATGAAAATCGATAGACCTGTTGGAGATCTTCAAGCTGAGCTTGCATTTTTAAGACGACGGATCGATCTTTTCGAAGATGAGATTGCAGCGCTTGCTCACCATAAAAAAGAAATCCAGAAAGGACTTGCTGATGCACTTAATCACTACCATTTGCATCAATCCAAAGAGAGGTCAGATACCCATTTAGAGGGTGATCTCTTTGCCATTGAAGCTTGGATCCCTTCCAACAAGATAAATGCGCTTGAGACTCTGCATCAAAGAACTGATATCTCTTATGAGCCTATTCTTCCGGAGGAAAAGGATCGTATTCCTACCTATCTTGAAAACAAAGGAACTGGAAAAATGGGGGAGGATCTTGTTTCGATTTATGATACCCCCTCAAATAGGGATAGGGATCCCTCCCGGTGGGTTTTTTTCTCTTTTGCTCTCTTCTTTTCCATGATTCTTGCCGATATGGGATATGGAATTATTCTTTTACTGACCTCCCTTTTTCTTCTCTGGAAGTTTGGTAAAAAGGAGGGGTTTGGCAAACGTTTGATCAAACTGATGTTCTATCTCTCTATTGGCTGTATTATTTGGGGTGCCATGATTCCCTCATTTCTCGGGATTGAGTTTCCTCCGGATAGTCCTTGGAGAAAGGTATCGCTTGTTTCTTGGATGATTAAGAAAAAAGCCGCCTATACCATGGCCCATAAAGATAAAACTTATGAGGAGATAGTTAAAGAGTACCCTAATCTTGCCAATGTTAAAACTCCTATGGAATTTTTGTCGGAAAAGGCGATCAAAGAGAAGAGGGAGACTTACCCTGTCTTTGAAGCATTTCAGGATAATGTTCTGATTGAGCTAGCCATTTTTATTGGGGCCATTCATTTATGCCTTTCTTTCTTACGCTATGCTGATAGAAACTGGTCGGCAATCGGGTGGGTGATTTTTATCATAGGGGGTTATCTCTACTTTCCCACTCTGATTAAAGCTGTCTCAATCATTCACTATGTCTTTGGCATTCCCGTTGATTTGGGTGCGCAGGTGGGTTTTATCATGATCTGGGTGGGTCTTGGGCTTGCTGCAATTTTGGCTCTCATCCAAAAAAAAATGGCGGGCTTGGGCGAAATTATGCAAGTCATACAAGTTTTTGCCGATGCAATGTCCTATTTGCGTATTTATGCCCTCTCTTTGGCAGGCTTAATTATGGCTTCGACATTTAATCACATTGGCTTATCAGCTCCGATCTACGTAGGGGTTTTTATTATTTTGATCGGCCATACTGTCAATCTTGTCCTCGCAATTGGTGGGGGAGTGATTCACGGGTTGCGTCTTAATTTCATCGAGTGGTATCACTATAGCTTCGAAGGGGGCGGCAGGATGTTCAAACCGCTCTCCTTACTTGAAATAGACTAAATTTATTAATGTGAGAGGAAACAATGAATTTTGATGTAGTAGGTCCAGCGCTTCTTTTGGGGCTTGCGATGATTGGGAGCTCTTTGGGATGTGGAATTGCCGGAATGGCATCTCATGCAGTCATGGCGCGTATTGATGAGGGTCATGGAAAGATGATCGGTATGTCAGCGATGCCCTCTTCTCAAGCCATTTACGGATTTATCCTCATGCTCTTGATGAATGGAGCGATTAAAGAGAAGACACTCTCTCCTATGGGTGGAATTGGAATTGGGGTAGGAGTAGGGTTAGCGCTGCTTGTCTCTTCTTTAATGCAGGGTAAGGCTTGCGCCACAGGGATACAGGCTTCGGCAAAGCAGCCGGCGATCTATGGAAAATGTTTCGCAGCGATTGGGATTGTTGAATCTTTCTCTCTTTTTGCCTTTGTCTTTGCACTGCTCCTCTTCTAATGAAGGGGATCATTCTTTGCTTAGCCCTTCTGGTTGTTGGATGTTCAACATCCAAAGGGCTGCATCTCCGTTCGGATTTTCTAACTCCGAACTATTTGGCAAGCGAGCGGATTAATACCCCAGATCCAGAGCGTCCCTGTTTTTATGGTCAGCAAATTGTTGTCCATTGGAGACTGCCGAGGAGATGTCTTAGCCTGAACCCGACCTTGCTTCTCTCCATCCGTTTTGGGGACCATTCTTTAGAGGTTATCAGCTTTCCTCTTACCACAGCCCGCGGCTACTGGACTTATCAACTTGTCGATTGCCACTATTTTGACAAAGAGGGGATTTTATCCTATAAGGCTCAGATAGTAACCTCTACAGGTGAGGAGATAGCAGAGTGGCGGCACCATATCTGGGCAGACATCATAGATATATCAGAAGATAATGAACCAAATTGCCCCTAATTTATCAAAATTTAACAAACATATGTTATAATATTGCTTTATAATTAAATTTATTAGCAATTTATGTCTCGGGCTGTTGATTCTTCCGACTCCGGTGTCACGCCAAGAAGTAATTCTTGTTGGACGATCCTTTCAGTGATTGCAAAAGTTTCTCTCATAGTGGCAGGCTTTTTCCTCGTTGGCGGAGGAGTAGCCTCCTACTTTTACTGGGAAGGTCTGACCTCTCTAGTTGCCTTCTCAGGTTCTGGGGCTGCCCTTATCGCTGCTATGATTCTCTATCAATGTATTACAACATACTGCTGTAACAAAAAGAAGATCATTTCCCATCCTCCAAGACATCGTCAGCCTCCTCCTAATGGCCCAATCATTCCTCCACAACCTACTCAAGGTCCAATTCCATTGCATGCAGCGATGATTAAAAAAATACTTGAGGTGCGTAATGATCAAAGTTACCTACAAGCACTTTTTGCGCTAAATACGTACAGTAGAATTCTCAAAGGTGAGGATAAAGACAATAAGACTCTATTGCATTATGCCGTTGATTGTCTAGATCCTGCTGACAACAAGTCCTTAGATATTCTAAAAAAAATGCTCACTCAAGGAGCCGATCCCAACCATGCAGATAAAGATGGATTAACACCCACTCGTTTAGCATTTAATGGGGGAGAGGAGAAGAAACCATTTTACAATCTTCTAGTAGCAAACGGAGGATTAGCGCAGAAATCCAAGTATAAAGAGAAAGAGGATTTCAAAGAAATGCCTTCTGGTAGCTCAAGCTTCACTCCAATACCTCCTCCTGGTCCAACACTTCTGGATGAAACGGTGACGAGAGGAATATATAAATATCGTCATATTCAAAGTCATTTAAAAACACTTTTTAGGATGTATAACGTCAATGGTTTTCTTCTCAAAAAAGAGGATAAAGAAAAGAAGACTCTATTGCAGTATGCCATTGATTTTTTAGATCCTGATGAAGAGTCCTTAGATATTCTAAAAAAAATGCTCACTCAGGGAGCCGATCCCAACCATGCAGATAAAGATGGATTAACACCCACTCGTTTAGCATTTAATGGGGGAGAGGAGAAGAAACCATTTTACAATCTTCTAGTAGCAAACGGGGGATTAGCGCAGGAATCCCCTCCACCAGGAGATCCAAGCTTCCCTCCAATGTCTTTAACTCAAAGTGAAGCATTGGATGGAGGAGCTCCTGAATCAGTCATCAATCTTTTGGTAGCAAATGGAGGATTAGCGCAGGAATCCCCTCCACTAGGAGATCCAAGCTTCCCTCCAATGTCTTTAACTCAAAGTGAAGCATTGGATGGAGGAGCTCCTGAATTAGTCATCAATCTTTTGGTAGCAAACGGAGGATTAGCGCAGAAATCCAAAGATGAAGAGGAAGAAAAAGCATCCACTCCTCCTGGTGCTATAAGCTTTTCTCCAACACCTTCAACTACTGGTGGAGCATCTGAGGGAGGATTGCCAAAACGCTTGCATCCTTTTTTAGAAAAAAACCGAGGATTAATGGGTGTAACCCAAGGAATGTCTCAAAGTTTCTCAACAGAAAATTATGAGAACTCAATTCCATCGTCTTCATCTCAAAAAGTCTATTTGAAAAACGTTAAAGATGAGGGCAAGGGAGGTGCTTTAGTTAATTCTCCCATTAAATCTTCTGATCAGCTTGAAGAGGAAGAAGGCCCACCCACACATTTGGATTTCCTTAAGGCGTGTATGACTGATGATTTAGATGATATAGATTGTATTATCGATGGATGGGATATGGATCCTAATACTATTGTTGATAAATCTCAAAATACCGTTCTTCATCTTTTAGCTAATAGAACTGATCCATCTCCAGAAACTTACAAGATTATTCGATATCTGATAGAAAAAGGGGCATCATTAGAGATAAGAAACATTAATGGTAAAGCTCCTCTGCATCTGGCTGTTTTAAATAAAAAGAAGAGGATATTACGGGAATTGTTAAAAGGCGTCAAAGATGTAAATATACAAGATAAATATGGTCAAACTCCTCTTCACTATGCTGTAATGAAAAACTCCCTTCCTCTTATTCAAATGCTGACTGAGCAAGGTGCTTCTGTCACAATTGAAGATAAATCTGGAGAAAGCCCCTTCGCTATGTATGAAAGACTCTGGGGAACTCTCGATATCAGCCCTGATCTTCGGCCTAAAAAAAATGTTCAGGCGGAATCTGAAAAAGAGGTTAAAAAACAAGAAGAGCGCCAAAAATTGGTAAAGCAAGCCGAAGAGTATCTAAAATCTTTTAAAGAAACTAGAGTAGAGAATGGATGGGATTTCCTGGCTAACTTGCGTGAACTCGGAAAGCGTAGGGAATTTTAAAATAGTTTTTCAGTCAATAAAAGAGCTCTCTACTCAAGTCTAGGCATTTTTTACTTTTCTCTAAAAATTAATACAATTAAATTAAATTTTTAATTTAAGCTTAATATTGATGTTGTACAATATTTAGTATAAGTTAGAGAAAGAGTTATGTTGAGAATCTTATTAAGCGATTACATTTCAGGTGATGGGCTTTCCATTGATAAGCCAAATTATACCCCTTTAGGTCTGAAGATCACTTTTTTTTTCCTGGGAATGCTACTGATAGGGGGAGGGATAGCTTCTAATTTTTATGGAGTAGGTGTTTTGGGATTGGCTTTAGGTACGACAATAGGTGGTAGTGGTGTGGCTGGTCTGATTTTTTATCAATTCCTCTCTGCGTATCTGAATGAAAAAGAGAATGTAACGACTGTTCATTTTCACGAAAGAAATATTGGAGATGTAGAAGAAGCATTCACTCAAGAATTAGAAATTAAAGAAAAGAAAGTTCCCAAAAAAAAATCATTATTTCGTCTCAATACACCCATAAAACCACTTGATCAAGTGACTGAAGATGGTTTTTCTTCTCCTATACATGGGGCTGCCGCTAATGGGAATCTCTTCCTTCTAAGAAGATTGCTTCGGCAAGGATGGGAACTATCCATAAAAACAACGGATGGTAAAACTCCGCTTCAACTTGCAGTCTACTATAAAAGAGCAAATATTGTTGAATATCTGGTTTCCGTGCATGGCGGTTCTTTAGATATTAAATAGATAGGGAGAGAGCATGTTGCAATTCTGCATAGGCTTCTTTAACAAGGCTCTCTGTTGTGGAAAAATCGAGGCAGGGATCTGTGATAGAGACCCCGTAGCGGAGTTTAGAGGGGTGCGCAAGTGGTTGATTGCCGGCTTGTAAATTACTTTCTAGCATTAATCCCGAGATTGACCTATTCCCCTCTAGACACTGTTCGATAACCGATCGGAAAACATGAATTTGACCCTCATAGTTTTTGCGGCAATTACCATGGGAGCAATCAATCATAAGAGTGGGCCTCTGCTTAGCTTGCATTAACTTTGTTAAACTTCTATCCACAAAATCTCTTTCATAGTTAGGAGTCTTTTCTCCCCCTCTCAAAATAATATGGCAATGAGGGTTCCCAGAAGAGGCAAGCCTTTTTAGCGCTCCCTTTTCATCCACTCCCATATAAACATGGGGATTTGAAGCAGAGATGACTGCATGAATTGCATGATCGATATTGCCATCGGTAGAGTTTTTAAAGCCGATGGGAAAATTTAAGCCCGCAGCCATCTGGCGATGGGGAGGAGAGGTGCTTGTCCTCGCTCCAATGCATCCCCAAGAGAGAAGATCGGAAAAGTAGGGGGCTGTCACAATCTCCAAAAGCTCCGATGCTACAGGAATCTCCTTGTCAGCAAGCTCCCGTAAAAACTGTCTAGCGAGACGAACTCCAGCGGCAATATCGTGAGAACTATCGAGATAGGGATCGGAGACAAAGCCTTTCCAGCCGATGAGCGTGCGTGGTTTTTCTAAATAGACCCGCATTACAATAAAAAAAAGGTCAGAGACCTCTTTTTGGAGCTCTTTAAGCATCCCTGCATATTCCCTCGCAGCCTCCAGGTCATGGATAGAGCAGGGGCCTACAACAAGGATAAGTCGCTGATCGATACCCTCTAAGATTTTTTTAATCGTCTCTCTGGAGTCAAAAATAAATTTGGATGCATTGGAAGAGAGGGGATAACGGCCGCAGAGCTCAGCAGGTGTTGGCAGCCATCCTTTTGCACAATCAGCGGGAAATAAAATACGCTCCATAAAAAATAGTATTGATAGTGCCTATTTCTGCAACAATAGCAAAGCGTCTACTTTTGCAGAACGACATTTTTATCCTCAAAGGCAGAAAGAGCTATCCCTCCAAAAGTAATTAAACGCAAAGACGCAAAGGCCCAAAGGCGCAAAGAGAATTTAAAATAACAGGTAGGCCCGATGGGCAGGGTAGATTTATAAGATTACTACCAACTTTTTGTATTAGAAGATATTTTCCTTATCCTATCTATCTTGCCTATCCTGTTATTTTAAATTTTTCTTTGCGCCTTTGACCCTTTGCGCCTTTGCGCTTTAATTATTCTCACAACTTTTAGCCTCCCAACTTACTTAATTGGAGAGTTTGGATTCGATCTCTTTTAGTTGGCCTGCAAGGTCTAGAAGAATCTCCTCTTGCCGCTTGACAAGTTCAGGTTTAGCCTTTTCTAAAAACTGGGGATTAGAGAGCTGTATTTTCAACCGATCTATTTGTTCTATGAGTTTTTCTCTCTCCTTTGCAAGGCGTACCAGCTCCTTTTCCCGCAATTCTTCGGGAAGGGGAATAATCACCTTTAACCCCTGAACCATCAAACTTGCACTAAAACCAATAGGAGGAGCTTTTCTTAGAACTTCTATACGATCAGTTTTTACAAGCGCTGAAATCATGCTGCTATTTTGTGCGGCAATTTTTCCCTCTTCAGAGTCTTCTCCGCATTCGATATAGACAGATGTTGCTATATTTGGAGGAATTTTCATCTCTCCCCGGATATTGCGAATGCCATAAATCAGGCTCTCCATCAGCGAGAAGGTCTTTTCAATCTCGGGGTGGATATCCTTCTCTCTAATGAGGTCAGGATAGGGGGCTACCATGCAGGCGGGAGCAAGAAGAGCTTGAATGCTCTTTTTGGTATAAGGATCGACATTCTCTTCCAAGGTAAGATTGGAAAAACGCTTTTTTAAGAGTTGAAAGAGCTCTTCTGTGATGAAAGGGGCCATGGGATGCATAAGTCTGATAGCATTACAAAGCACAATCAGTAAAATCTTCTGCTTGTTTTTCTTATCTTTTTCAGAGCCAATATTTCCAAAAAGAGTGGGCTTGGCAATTTCAAGGTAGTAGGCACAAAAATCTTTCCAATAAAAATCGTAGGCCAAAAGAGCTGATTGGTCAAAAGAGTAGTTTTTAAGCGCCTCATTCACCTTCACATTCACATCATTCACAAGAGAGAGAATCCAGAGATCTTCAAACTTAAATAGCGTTTCATCAAGGCCTTGAGATACCTCTTCTGAGGTAAGTCCTTTAAGGTTTAAAAAGATAAAGCGAGCTCCATTCCAGAGTTTATTTGCAAAATTTTTAAACTCCTCAAAGCGCCTTCTATCGAGATCAATCTGAGGCGTCTGATTGGCGCTTGCGCAAAGAGACATTCTAACTGCGTCAGTTCCATACTCTTCGATGAGCTCTAAGGGATCGATCACATTTCCCTTTGATTTGGAGAGTTTCTCCCATTTTGACTCTACATCCTTTGGCGGAGGCTCTCCAAGGTCATACTGCCGTTTTTCACTGCCTGTGACATAGGCAATGCCCCCCTCTTTTGTTTTGCGCCAATAGGATTTTCCATAGATGAGTCCATGCAGAAAAACTTCAGGGAAGGGATATTTTTGCGAGAAATATTTATCCATGAATAGCATGCGCGCAACCCAGAAGAAGAGAATATCATGGCCTGTCACAAGGACTGAGGTGGGATAAAAACGTTCCAAATCAGCTGTTTTCTCGGGCCATCCTAGGGTTGAAAGAGGCCAAAGAGAGGAGGAAAACCAGGTATCGAGCACATCGGGGTCCTGGGTCCATTTTTTCAGGTTCTTTTTCGACCTCTGGCGGCAGTCCCTCTCCATCATAGCAGATCATCTTTGATCTATCCTCGACATGGTACCAGATGGGAATCTGATGCCCCCACCAAAGCTGCCGGGAGATACACCAATCGCGTAAGTTATTAATCCAATGAAAGTAGGTATTCTCCCAAGAATCGGGAATGATCTTGACCTCTTTATTTTGGACCCCCTCTTTTAAGGAAGGGAGAAAGGGCTCCATTTTGACAAACCAC
>JABDDZ010000033.1:10588-11783 GCA_013287335.1 Chlamydiota bacterium
GCTTGGATAAATAAGGCTCCAAAACGGCTTTAGAACGATAGGAGAGAGCCACTCTTAAAAGATAGGGCACGATTTTGTCGACGAGCCCCTTCTTTTTCATCTTTTCAACGATCTTATCCCGCGCCTCTTCCCGGGTCATTCCCATAAATTCTCCCCCATTTTCATTCATGCGGGCATCGGGAGTCATAACATTGATAAAGGGGAGGTTGTGGGTAAGCCCCATTTTGTAGTCATTAAAATCGTGGGCTGGAGTAATTTTTACAGCTCCTGTTCCAAATTCGGGATCAACAAAAGGGTCTGCAATCAGGGGAATTTTAGAGGAGGTGAGAGGGTGGATGAGGAATTTGCCAATGAGATGCTTATAGCGGTCATCTTTTGGGGAGACGGCAACAGCCACATCTCCCAGCATGGTTTCGGGGCGTGTTGTTGCAATCACAATATGCCCCTCTCCCTCTTCAAGAGGGTATTTAAAATACCAGAGGAAAGAATCTCTCTCCTCATATTCCACTTCATCATCTGCAAGGGCGGTTCCTGTCACAGGATCCCAATTGACTAGATAATCGCCAAGATAAATTAGACCCTTATCAAAAAGATCTTTAAAAGCTTTTCGAACGGCCTTATTGCATCCTGCGTCCATCGTAAAACGGAGCCGCGACCAGTCGCAAGAGCAGCCCATTTTTTTAAGCTGAGAGAGAATCACTCCCTCATTTTTTTCTTTCCATTCCCAAACAAGTTTTACAAACTCCTCACGTTGAAAATCTTTCCGTCTTTTTCCTTGTTTAAGAAGCTCTCTCTCTACAACAGTTTGGGTAGCAATGCCTGCATGATCTGTTCCGGGAACCCAAAGAGTCTCATAGCCGGACATCCTCTTCCAACGAATAAGGATATCTTGCAAGGTATTGACTAGGGCATGTCCCATGTGGAGGACACCTGTGACATTAGGGGGAGGAATTACAATGCAATAGGGGGGCTTGTTACTTGTTGGATCTGCTCGAAAAAAATTCCCCTCCTCCCAAAAGGCATACCATTTCTCATCTGTTTTTTTTGCCTCATAGGCTTTTGGTAGATCAAAAGATTCTTCTTCGTTCATTCTTCCGACGGCAGCAAACCCACTCCTTTAGGAGTAAAAGGCAAGCGCCGCTCCTTTTTTTGTTTATAAAAACGGACAATCGCTATCAAACTTACCCTTACGCAT
>JABDDZ010000034.1 GCA_013287335.1 Chlamydiota bacterium
AATACTTGCTGAAGCAATTTCGGAGCTCTCCAATGGACGATATCACTGCTCTTTACCGCAAAACTTAGAAAAAAGGCACGCCACTCCTCAATCGATAAGAGATGAGGATATCAAATCAGTCATTTCTGCCGATGTGGGACTTTTCAACTATGATGGGCCTGAATTGGACTCGGGTACAGTTGTAGAATATCTTTTTGCCAAGTTTGCCGATATTCCCTCCGTGATTTTAAGAACAGATTTTCGATCAGGTGGTGATCAAGATAATCAACACGCCTGGAACCTCATGACGAGTTTTTTTCCAAGGACTGAGGTACTTATCATCAATTCAATGGCTCTCTATAAAGATGCCCTTGAGATGAATGCCGATCAGGAGAAAAAAAATAGCAGTAGCTCTCACCAGATGATAGGCTCCATTGCAGAGCAGGTCATAGCTGCAATGGATAGAGTGGTTCAAACAGAACCTGTGATGCCAGAAGAGATGCAAGAAACAATCTATCGCTGGCTTGCAATGCTACCGGGCTTCAAACAGAACCACACAGAAGTTGCTTCAGACCTCTTAAAGACCTTAGAGAGAAAAATGAAAAGCTCTCTTCTTTAAAGCTCGAGCCTTTCTCCTTGCTCAGGAAAGATGAATTGAACATCGAGATTATTCAATGCATTCAACTCCTCTTCGATGATTTCTTTAGAGGAGGCTCCCTTAAAAACAGATTCTTTGATATGAGTTACAATGATTTTGAGATTTTTTAATGCTGTTTGTGGATTCACAGGGTCGACAAGGCGCGCGAGATTGTTTAACTCTTCCATCATGTATTTTGGATTTAGATGGCCAAAAAGCTCCGCTGTAGGCCTTTTGTTTTGATAAGAAGATTCTAAAAACATGCCCCGAAACTTATTTTGCGAAATAAGAGGAGCGATTTTTTTCCATACCTTTTCCAGATGTTTTTTCGATTCTAAAGCATCAGAATCGGTATCTCCAAAATAAACGACATAGGAATCTCTGTGCTCAATTAAAAATGCTGTAGATTGATAGCCATTGGGATGGCTTAACAAAAAAGGTTCTACCCTCATCTCAGTATCAAGAATAGGTATCTGTTGCCCAATTTTTAACCGCTTGTACTGATATTTATTTAGCCAAGGTTTTTTTCCTTCTCCGGCAAAATTGGGCCAAATTTGCCAATTAAATAGATTGTCTCTCATGAAATCAATGGTCGAATCGACTCCAAAAATGGGCTTTTTGCTGTCTGCAGTAGAATTGATCACAAGACCTGCTACATGATCGAGATGCGCATGAGAGATCAGATAAGCCTTAATATGATTTCGAAGAATTTCAATTTCAAAAGCCAGATCGCTATCGGGATTTATTTTGATCTCCTCAAAACTGTTCTTGCTATTGGCTATGTAAATTCCTTCTAATAAAGTGCCTGCATCCAGTGCGATAAAGTCATTCGACTCTTTCGGAGCAAGGAGATAGCTGGATAAATTACAATCTTTGGGCCCTCCATGGGCGCCTAAGACTACCACTTTAAAAGCCGGCTGTGACTCTGAGTAAAGAGTCAGAGTTGACAATAGAAAGAAAAAAACAGAAAAAATAAAAAATCTTCTATTACAAAGATAGGCCATTAAAAAGTTCTCCTTAATTTGAATCTGGCATTACAAGGGAGTAGCTTGTATTGCGCCCACCCTCTGGGTTTTTAGTAAGAATGCCCTGGTCGATAAGGCTCAGAATATCTCGATAAGCAGTATCTTGCGAACACTTTGTTATCTTAGCCCACTTTGATGAGGTTAGTTTACCATCCAAGCCATCCAGCATGCGATTAATGATTTTTCGCTGTCTTTCATTTACAGAGACTTCTGAAAGAGCCTGCCAAAATTCTGCTTTACGCACAATCCTATGAAGAGAAGAGAGGGCATCCTCTATCGCTCTTCCAAGACAACCCAAAAACCATTCTATCCAAGGGGTAACATCTAACTTTCCTTTTTGAGTTTGCTCTAAAATAGCATAATAATTTTTTCGCTCTTTTTGAATTTGCGTAGATAAGCTGTAGAAACGGTAAGGGCTTTTTTCGCAGCGAGCTAGCATTAGGTCTGCAATAGCGCGTCCAATGCGCCCATTCCCATCGTCGAAGGGATGAATTGTGACGAACCAGAGATGAGCAAGCGCCGCCTTTAAAATTAAGTCCATCGTCCCCTCATTATTTAACCAATCCAAAAAAAGCTCCATTTCGTGATCAACTAGCTTAGCAGGAGGGGCCTCAAAGTGAAGAATTTCTTTTCCCGTTCGTCCAGAAACTACTTGGAGGGAGCCGGCACGCCATGCTCCCACTCGAATCTTTGCAAAGCCGCTGCGCCCGTTAGGGAAGAGAATCGCATGCCAATTTAATATTCTCTCTTTAGTGAGAGGCTGGTCAAACCTCTGAGTAGCATCAAGCACCATTTCAACTACCCCTTCGATATTTTTATCGACAGTATCAAGAGCTCCAATGTCCATTCCAAGGTGACGGGCAACCGATGAGCGCACCAGGGAATGATCTAAGATCTCTCCTTCAATCTCGCTTGATTTAACAACATCTTGAGTCAATGTCCGAAGAACAGTTTCTTCACGTAACTGAAAACCAATTAATTCCATTCCACCAATTAAGCGTCCCTGTTGATGGCGTAGTGGAATGAGCATGCCTGTGATTCTCTCTTTGTCCCACAAAAAATTTGGCCAGTTTTCAAGTTCGTAAATGTACACCAGCCCTCTTCTAAATTATTTCCTTTAATGGAGTGATAATAACACTGATTTTCCGGATAAGCAATCTTATTCTCCGCATATATGCGGAGAATAGAGGGTTTTTTCTCCGCGAGTTAATATAAAAAAATGATAGACTAGAAAGCCTTGATTTCACCCAAACCTCATTTATAAGAGAGGGCATATATGCACATTGTTTCTGTTAATACTAATTTGACGATTTATACCCCCTTTTGCTGTTCTTCTAACCAGGAAGATTTTACCAATAAAATTTTAGATGCCTTTAATATCATTAGGACAACTCAAATAGGACAAAATTTATTAGAAAAAATAGCAAGGGGAATACATCGCATAGAGATCACAACACACCCTTTAACGCAAAGCTGTGAAAAAACAGAGATAGCTTTTCGCACGAAAGCTGCCAATCGCCGAGATTCTTTTGATCCTTCAAAAGGATCGCCTTCTACAATTTATATTACTCCCGGTGTGGAAACGCAAACCTATTTTACACAACGTCATTACAGATTTTGCATCTCAAGAGCCCTTGTTTCAACAAAATGCGGAGAGAGCCATAGTGGGTGCATAGGTGTTGCAAGTTTAGCAAGAGTACTATTTCATGAACTTATACATGCAGAACATAATCAAAAGGGCATAAATCAAAGTAATAACAAATCCGTCCCCTCTATTTACAAAAATGCCGAAGAGAAAGAAACAATAGAGTTGGAAAATGAATTTGCAATTGAAATAGAAGAACTTGTAACAAAAGAAAAACTCAAAATCATGGAATTCGATTTAATTCAAAGATATGGATTTTACACGCCAGAAAACCCTCTTCAAAGAGAAATATTGGCAACTGCAATGCGTGCAAAAGTTTTCGATTTTTTAATAATAAGTGCCCCTAATATCATCTTGCAATTAGGAATGACATTATCACCTCTATTTCGAAAACAATTGCCCAAAGATACCCCTTCTGAAGAAGATCTTGATGATGAGGAGTTATATAATTATTGACCACACACTCGAATTTAGGATTTTTACGCCCTCATAAGCCGGCCCTTCAGGCCTCAACAACCCATGTCATTCATACCCAGGGCTATCGCCACTGGGCTATACACAAGCCGGCTCTTCGAGCCTAAATTTTTATACAGAAAATCGTACCTTAGGCCCGAAGGGTCGTTTTATGTATAGCCCAGTGGCGATAGCCCTGGGTATGAATGACATGGATTGTTAAGGCCTGAAGGGCCGGCTTGTGACTAGGCATTCCTTGCACATCACTCAAGGTTAAGGGAGCATGTTCCATATCGATCCAAAGCCAATCAAATCCACAACGCGAAAGCATCTCACTTACGCTGGGAGCATTGATAGTGACCATCACACCCTGCAGCGCCTCATGGTTTTTCATTCTCTCTTTAAAACTCATACACTCTCTATTGCAAAATCTTTAGTAAAATAATTATATTACAGATGGAAAAAAAGTAGTAGCCTTTTGAATACACTCTTATGTAAAATAATTGCATGAAATACTTAGCAACTAATACCTTATCCCTCTTTGAAACGCTTGTCAAGCTCGCTCCTGAGAGTTCTAAAACAACTCTGCGCTCCTGGATTAAAGAGGGAAGAATAACAATTAATGGTGACATTGTTAAAAAAGGCTCTTGCCTCGTCAGACCCGGTCAAACAGTTGCCCTAGGAGCTAAAAAGTGTAATATTAAGGGTTTATTCCAAATCCTCTTTGAAGATTCCCATATAGTGGTTATTGATAAACCATCCGGCCTTTTGTCAGTAGCTACTGCCAATGAGAGAGAAAGAACCGTTCATAGCTTTTTAAAAGAGCGATACAGAAAAGTCTATGTTGTCCATCGGCTGGATAGAGACACCTCAGGTGTCATGCTATTTGCGTTGTCAGAGGAAGCTTATGATAGGCTAGATACTCTATTTGAAAAACATGAGATAAAAAGATCTTATACAGGCATTGTTGAAGGAAAGTTAGAAGCCTCTTCTGGAAAATGGGAGAGTTATCTTTATGAAGATGAACAGTATCTCGTTCATAGCAGCCCCATTGCCGGGCAAGGTAAACGTGCCATTACCCATTTTGAGGTGAAAAATTTCTCGCAAATGTTTTCTTTCGTACTCTTTACACTTGAAACAGGCAAAAAAAACCAGATTAGAGTCCACTGTCAGGATGCCGGGCACCCCATAGCCGGAGATAAAAAATATGGAGCTATCACCGACCCTATTAAACGCCTATGCCTGCATGCCCATCTTTTATCATTCCTCCATCCCATTACTCAAAAACCCCTCACCTTTATCTCCCCTCCCCCTAGAGAATTTGATTTCAGAAATTGAAACAGGTGTCGACTGTAGGACGAGGAAAGAGGAACATCCATCCCTTATCAAAAAAATGGACCTCCTGTACTGATCTAAGACCATTATCCCCATCATCTACCCCGTTTGTAGTAATTTGATGACCCTCTTTATCAAGACGAACGCAGTAAAGACCACTTCCCGGATCTGTTTTATGAGGATCAGCGATAAAAAGGATGGTCTCACTATTCTCTATTAGACGAATGCCAATAATATTAAAGGTATAAGATACATCATCAGCCATAATAGGAGTGTCATAGTGCATGAAATGAGCTAGAATTTCCTCTCTCAAAGAGATAAAGGAAGTAATGGGGATGGCATTTTTACAAAGTTCTTTGGGAGTTTTAGCTGTACCTTCACTTTTATACAATCGAATCTCACTCTCTGTAAACCCCTCATCATCAAAATAGCTCTTACCATTTCCCGGCTCTGCCCAGCCTTCTGCAGAGATATCTTGACCACTGTATTTATTATATAAATCCATGAATGAGGGATATAATCCGAGAGAACTTGCGCATGTCATCATGGCCCGCCAGGCACACCCCCATCTTGTATCATCTACCTCATCGCAATGGTAATAGAAAAATCTGACACCCTTCGCGTGTTCGCATGCAATGCTTTTTTTACAATGATAGCTTTTAAAGTTTTTGAAATGGGCCTCCGTGATCTCTAATCCAGTACGGGGAAGAACGGCATGGGGCTTTTGCGCATTTTGGACCAATTTTGGAGAGGTTACTTTTGCATGTGGATAGGCTAAAATCACTCCAGAGCCGGTATCTATCAATAACCCGGCTCCTATGATTAAACCTCCGGCTATTTTTCCTACTATTCCCCATTGACTGATAATATTTACGCTATGAGGAAGTAGTTGAAAGGAGGCTAATAAAAAGAAAATGCCCCCCAAAGCCATAATGGTACCCACTGCAATAGCGAGCAGAGTAACTAGCTGTTTACACCCTTTAGAAGAACAAAAAAATCCCCTTGTTCCGACAGATGTGGGAATTAAATAACTATTTTCCACTTTACAACCTTGTTAGTCTTATTATTTTAATTAAAAAAGATTAATTTTTGATTAAGCACAACTCTTCTATTTTGTTATAAGCCGCTTGGATGGAAGCTTGAGTTGGACTGAAAGTCTTTACAATAAGATGGGCATTCGGGAAGAGAAGGGCATCTTGCGGGTCTCTTAGGCAGATCACAATCATAGGTTTTGCACTTTTTAGTAGAGTATTGACAAGAGCGATTTGAGAGGTGAATTTCCATGCACTGTATGTGCAAACAAGCAAGAGATCAGAATTCTTCGCAAGAGCGTTTGCGGATAGAATTTCCTCATCTGTTGGATCTACTCCAAAAAATAGGGGGTACATCTCACTTCCCATTTGAACGAGTGTGGTTTGATTGATATTCTCACGCACAAGCTCAGGAGCAAATAGACCAACTTTGCATTGATTAATAGAGATAGAGGGCATTGGTTTATTGATCATTGTTCTTAGAGCAAGAGAGGCAATTTTATTCGCAAGCTTTTGATGTTCAGAATGATTTATAACAACAGGACATTTAGGTAGAAAATAGCGCTCTTTTAAATTTAATACCCTCTGAACCGCTTCATCTATCCTTTTTTCGGAGAGATGGCCACTTAGCACAGACTCTACCAAAGCAGCATGAATTCTCTCCACATCGCTTAACTCTAATTCTAAATTCGCATGCCCTCTCAGCTGCTTTCCCCCCAGGATCAAAATGTCACAACCGGCAGCGATTGCTCGAATCGCTGCATCATCTATCGATGCACAAGTTTTGAGAACTCCCTCCATGGCAAGAGAATCAGAAAGTATGACTCCTTTAAACCTAAGCTCATCTCTCAAAAAATCGAGGCTTTTTTTAGATAGAGTTGTGCAATTATCAGGATCCAAAGCAGGAACTTTGATATGCGCTGTCATAATGCTCTCTGCCTCTGCTGCTAGCTCTGCAAAGGGAAGAAGCTCAAATCTTTCAAGTTCCGCCTTTGATTTCCTAACAATGGGCAGATCCTCATGGGAATCTGCTTCAACATCGCCGTGACCGGGAAAATGTTTTAATGAACTGATGATTCCGGCTCTCTTATACCCCTGCATGGCAGCTCTTGCAAAAGGGATGACAATCTCTTCCGAATCGCCA
>JABDDZ010000035.1:0-115 GCA_013287335.1 Chlamydiota bacterium
CTTGCTGCAACATCTACAATTTCAGGTGAATTCCGAGCTACAGAGTTCAATCGAAAAAATAAAGCTGCCGGGAAGCAACTCGGGCTCAAGATAGGTGCGTTAGCAATAGAGAAAG
>JABDDZ010000035.1:125-6984 GCA_013287335.1 Chlamydiota bacterium
CGCGGCCCATCTAAATATCATGGTGTAATAGCAGCTGTTGCTGACGGTGCAAGAGAACAAGGTTTGGAATTTTAACCCCTACCAATATAAAGTTTTTGGGGTTTTTTTCCGCGTAAGTTGGGTTAACTAGAGGAACGTTAATGTCTACACACAGTGGTTCTAATAAAGAAGACGAATCAAGCGAATTAGAAGAGAAGGTGCTATTCGTTAATCGCTGCTCTAAAGTGGTTAAAGGAGGCCGAAAATTCAGCTTTTCAGCTCTTGTCGTTGTTGGAGACAGCAAGGGTCGAGTGGGATTTGGCTTTGCAAAAGCAAATGAGTTAACTGATGCGATCCGGAAAGGAGGGCAGGCAGCCCGAAAAAGTCTGATTACTTTTGAGATGGAGGGAACAACAATCCCTCATCCGATTATCGTAGACTATGATGGTGCACGTTTACTTTTAAAGCCGGCCCGTAAGGGAACCGGGGTTGTGGCAGGATCCTGCGTCCGTTCAGTGATTGAGCTTGCAGGAATAAAAGATATAGTTACCAAGAGCATGGGCTCAAATAACCGTATTAACCAGGTCCGTGCAACCTTTAAAGCCTTAACCTCTCTTCGCAATCGAGAAGAAGCAACAGCTATCCGCCAAGAGAATGGAGAGAAGAGACGATGATCGAACTACATAACCTGAAGAATACCTCCCGCTTTAAAAAGCGCACCAAGTTGTTGGGACGTGGTCCTGGTTCCGGAAGTGGAAAGACCTCGGGAAGAGGCAACAAGGGAGCCGGTTCCAGATCTGGATATAAGACGCGTGCCGGGAAGATTGGAGGGGGTGTCCCTCTTCATCGTCAAGTTCCCACGCGTGGTTTTTCCAACGCTCTTTTCAAGCGCTCTTTAAATGCGATCAATCTTGAAACTATTGAAAGACTATACTTTGACGGAGAAATTGTCAGTCTTGAGACCCTGCGTCAAAAGGGGTACTTGAAAGGCGATTCTTATGGAATTAAGGTCCTTGGTAAAGGAACTCTTTCCAAAAAAGTCTCATTTAAGGTAGAAGCGTTCTCTACAGGTGCAAAAGAAAAATTAAAAATTGCCGGAATAGAAGTTTAGAGTGTGTTCATAACTCATAATGATCATACTTCTTTCCTGCCATTCGAGTAGATAAAAGTATGTTAGAGACGCTAAGACGGATTGCCGTAATTCCCGAGTTAAGAAAGAAAATTCTGTATACACTGATGCTGCTCATAGTTTGCCGCATTGGTGTCTTTATACCCGTACCGGGTATTAATGGTGAACTCGCTTTAAGTTATTTTAAGCAGGCGACAGGAGGTGGACAAAATCTCTTGCAGCTTGTAGATATCTTTTCAGGCGGCGCCTTTGCCCAGATGACTGTGACAGCGTTAAGCGTTGTACCCTATATTTCTGCCTCTATCATTATGCAGCTCCTTGTTGCATTGATGCCTGGGCTGCAACGTGAGGTACGTGAAAATCCCGATGCCGGACGGCGCAAGGTCGCTAAGTGGACGCGCATTCTTACAGTCCTTTTAGCGGTGATTCAATCCTCGCTTTTTGCGCGTTATGCAATCCAGATGAACTTGTCCAATCCGGGGATTATTCTTCCGGAGATGTTTAGGATGACTATTTTTGGCCTTCCCTGGCTCTTTTTTCTGGTGATGGTTGTCACTATGACTACAGGGACAGTTTTTTTAATGTGGATTGGAGAACAGATTACCGAGAAGGGGATTGGAAATGGAATGAGCCTTATCATTGCGCTCGGAATTATCTCCTCTCTTCCTTCGACAATAGGCTCTGTTATCACACAGCTTAACCTCGATTCCCAGGAGCCGGGCCAATTGAATTTCTCGTCCCTGATTGTTTTGTTTGCTGTTTTTGTGGTTGTGACGATCGCCACCATTTTAATTATTCAAGGACAGAGAAAGATTCCTGTGCAATATGCCAGAAGAGTCGTTGGACGACGCGAAATGCAGGGGGGAGGTTCATTTATTCCCCTTAAAATTAATTACGCCGGAGTGATTCCAGTCATTTTTGCTTCATCGCTGCTGATGTTTCCTGCAACGATTGCCCAATTTGCTGGGGGATGGCTTGGCTCTTTTGCCAATGCAATTTCACCCGGAAGTTGGTTTTATACTGGAATATTTGTCCTTCTGATCCTCTTTTTCACCTATTTTTGGACGGCCACACAGTTTCATCCAGAACAGATCGCTTCTGATATGAAACGCAATGGAGCATTCATTCCGGGGATTCGACAAGGCAAACCAACCCAGGAATATCTAGAGTCGACAATGAACCGCATTACTCTTATCGGAGCCATATTTCTTGCCCTCATTGCTATATTGCCGACGCTAATAGGAAAATTTTTGAAAGTAGACCAAGCGATTAGCTACTTTTTTGGCGGTACCGCATTATTAATTTTAGTCGGTGTTGTTCTCGATACGATGAAACAGATCGAGTCGCATCTTCTTATGAAGCGGTATGATGGATTCATGCGCAAAGGGAAAGTTAAAGGGCGTTAACCCTTTAAAAATGGCAAATTGAGATAACATTTTTTCTCATTTGATCTTAAATCCCTTATTTGCTAGAATCGCCTTTCATTTTTTTGATTGTGGGAGAATTGGAGTAGATATGCCACGAGTGATTGGAATTGACATCCCAGGGAATAAAAGACTTGTAATTAGTCTTACCTATATATACGGCATTGGGAATGCGCTTGCAGCCGAGATCGTTGAAAAGCTTAGGCTCGATCCAAATATGAGAGCTCAACAGCTTTCAGGTGAAGACGTTTCTCGTCTTAATGCGCTTCTACAGTCTGAATATGTCGTTGAAGGGGATTTGCGCCGGCAGGTCCAGAACAACATCAAGCGACTGATTAGCATCCATTCCTACCGAGGACTTCGCCACCGTCTTGGACTTCCAGTGAGAGGACAAAGGACATCAACAAATGCGCGGACTCGTAAAGGAAGAAAGAAAACCATCGCATCTAAGAAAAAATAAATCCTCTAATAATTAGGAGCTAGAGTTTTGGCAAAGCAACCGACACAAATCAAAAAAGGTGGTGCAAAAGGACGAAAGAAAGTTGCACGTAATGTACCTGCTGGAATTGCTCATGTAAAAGCCACTTTTAACAATACGATTGTAACAATTACAGATCCTGCTGGAAATGTGATTGCTTGGGCGTCCGCTGGCAAAGTGAACTTTTCCGGATCTAGAAAGTCCTCTGCTTTTGCAGCAACGGTTGCAGCTCAGGATGCTGCTAAAGTTGCTGTTGGAGTTGGGATGAGAGAGTTAGAAGTTAACTTAAATGGTCCCGGAGCCGGTCGTGAATCTGCTGTACGTGGATTAATGAGTTCTGGACTTCAAATTACGATTGTTAGAGATGTAACTGCTATTCCACATAATGGATGTCGACCAAGAAAACGTCGAAGAGTTTAAGAGACAAACCTTGAGTTAAATTCTCCTTAGGAGAAATTGCGCGTGTAGTGCTGAAGACTCAAGCATATGAATGAAAACAAATATTTTCTACGGAGAGGTTGGCTCAATGTCATCTGTTATTTATGACAAATTTGAAATGCCGGAAAAGATTAAAATCGAAGAAAAAACGGCTACTTCAACCTATGCAAAGTTTATCGCTGAACCATTTGAGCGAGGTTTTGGGCATACATTAGGGAATGCCCTCCGTCGCATGCTTCTGACATCAATTGAAGCGCCTGCAATTGTCTCTTTTTATATGGAAGGAGTGCATCATGAGTATATGGCAGTTCCAGGGATTGTGGAGGATGTGACAAACATTCTTCTTAATCTTAAAGGGGCCATGCTGCGCAAGCTGCCACTTAGTGATGTCGCTTCATCAAGAGAGTCTAAAGTTGTCCACAAGATGCTGGATATCTCTCAGGAGGATCTTGCTGCTACCGGATCAAAAGTCATTACCCTTGGTGATTTAGTCACCGGAGGAGAGTTTGATGTCGTCAATCCGGAGCTTCCAATTTTTACAGTGACCCAACCGATGGTGCGCCGTATAGATCTTAAAGTTGCAATCGGACGAGGATTTGTTCCAACTGAACGGCAAAAGTCTGACGGCCGTATTGTTGACGAAATTTTAATCGATGCGATCTTTTCCCCTATACGTTTAGTTAACTACTATGTCGAAAATACTCGAGTTGGACAGGATACTGATTTTGATCGATTGATTTTAGAGGTCACAACAGATGGAAGAGTGACTCCTAAAGAGGCTGTTGCATTTGCTTCTAAAATTTTAATGGAACATCTTGCAGCCTTTGAAAAGATGGAAGAGTACGATATCATTTATGAGGAAGCATCCTCCCAAACAGACAATGATTTAGATGAGTTGATGAGTAAACTCGTTCTAGGGATCAATGAGATCGAACTCTCTGTTCGCTCTACCAATTGTTTGAATGGAGCCAGCATAGAAACTATTGGCGAACTTGTTGTAATGCCTGAACCAAAGCTTCTTCAATTCCGTAATTTTGGAAAAAAATCATTGAATGAGATTAAGGCCAAACTATCCGAAATGGGACTGAGTTTAGGCATGGATCTTACACGTTTTGGAATATCGCAAGATAACGTGAAAGATGTAATTAAAGTATATCTCGAAGAAAACAAAGAGACTTAAGATGAGACACCTTAAACGCACTTTTAAGATTGGACGAACTGATTCACACAAACGCTGCATGATAGCTAACATGCTTAAATCTCTAGTTGATCATGAGCGTATTGAAACAACAGTGACTAAAGCAAAAGAGTTACGACGTCATGCTGATCAGCTAATCACTCTAGCCAAGAAAAATACACTCTCGGGCCGACGTGAAGCGATTTCTCGGATGATGATCCGTTATAATCCTTTAACTAGTAAGCAGAAGCGTGAAAGCAAAACTGACGAAAAGAAACGTCATTACAATACAGACAGAAAAGTCCTTTCAAAGCTATTTGATATATTAGGCCCTCGTTTCGTTGACCGTCCCGGTGGATATACCCGGATTGTTAAAAGTGGAACGAGAGAGGGTGATAGAGCGGCGATGTGTGTCATCTCTTTCTTAAGTGAAAGTGAATAATGAATGATAAAAGTTGCGATTAACGGACTTGGCCGCATAGGACGATTGGTTTTAAGACAGGTCTTGAGTAGATCAAACCACTCTATCCAAATTGTGGTAGTCAATGATCTAGTCCCAGCAGACAATCTAGCCTATCTCATTAAATATGATACCATTCACGGACGTCTTAAAGACCCTATTGATGTCGACGGCGATGATCTGATTATCAATGGAACCAAGATCAAGGTTATCTCTATCAAAGACCCCTCACTTCTTCCATGGAAAGAGCTCGATATCGATTATGTTATTGAGTCTTCTGGTCGTTTTACTAACATTGAAGATGCCCGAAAACATCTCCACTCTGGGGCCAAAAGAGTTATCATAGCAGCTCCTGCAAAAGGAGATCTCCCAACCTTTGTGATGGGTGTGAATGAAGATAAATATGATCCCTCCAAAGATTTTATCCTTTCTAATGCTTCCTGTACGACAAACTGTTTGGCGCCGATTGTAAAAGTTCTCCTCGATCATTGTGGGATCGAAGAGGGTTTGATGACGACGATCCATGCCATGACTGCAACTCAGCCCACTGTGGATGCTCCCTCGAAGAAGGATTGGCGAGGGGGAAGGGCCGCAAGCCAAAATATTATCCCTGCAACGACGGGCGCAGCTAAAGTTGTTGGAGTCTGCCTGCCTGAAGTAAGAGGTAAAATCACAGGTATGGCTTTTCGCGTGCCGGTCGCAGATGTTTCTGTAGTTGATTTGACAGTCCGGGTGACTCGCGCTACAAGCTACAAAGAGATCTGTCAAAAGATGAAAGAGGCCTCTCAAACCAACTTGAAAGGGATTTTAGACTATTGTGACGAAGAGGTTGTATCATCAGATTTTATTAGTACGACCTACTCCGCAATCTTCGATGTAAAAGCAGGGATTGAACTTAACCCAAATTTTTATAAAATTGTTGCCTGGTACGATAATGAGATGGGATATGCAACGCGTATTGTCGATTTAATTGAATATATGGCAAAGAGAGAACCGGCAATTTCTGAATAAACTAAATACGAGGTAGATGTGTATTTTACAAGAGAACCTATTATAGAAACGGTAATTACTCCTAAAGAGGGTTATAAGCTTGTTTTAAGAAGTAGTAAGGGAACCAGCCAGGAAGAATTTTTTGTTGATGCCGTTGAAGTGATCTCCTTTGGCAAAACCTGTTTTTTTCGATCTTTAGAAAAACCCAAAGCTTTTTTAGTGCCTGTTTCTGATTACGAGGTAGTTGAAGTTCGAGAAGCGCGGATGGTTTTAAAGAGTCCGGGGGTTGAAAAAGGTATTAAAATTGCCGGTGGACGAGAAGCTCTACTTACAACTTCTGCTCCTACGCCTGCTAAAGCTGAAGAAAAAGAAGAAGAAGATGACAACCTTTCTCGTGTAGACAGAAGACGTGATCGCCGCCGAGGAAGAAAGAGAAAAGTTAGGGAAGATGTAGATCAGGAAGTAAAAAAAGAGGAATCGAAAACAGGCGAATCTTACTATAGAGGCGGGGAAGAAGAGCGTCAAACCCCAGAGGCCTCCGTTTCTCGCGAAAGACCTGTTGGTTTACTGATTCCACCTCCCACAACACTTATTTCAGAGACTCTTTCCCGTTATAAAGATACCCCACTTTTTGCCGGTGCTTTTTACGGAAAGGAGGAGAAAGAGGGTGAATCTGACGATAAGAAATCAGATCATGAAGAGACTCCTGAAGAAGAGCAAGAAGAGGACGAGTCTATCTTACATGAAAAACATGTTAGTAAAAATGCAACAGAATCCGGAGAAG
>JABDDZ010000036.1 GCA_013287335.1 Chlamydiota bacterium
GCTAGCATTTACAATCATATTAAGCAGATAGGAGACTAAATAATTTATGGACAATGGATTAAAAAGTTCTGCTCAGCGAATCCAGAATATTTTGCATGAGCACAAGTTAGGCATAAAGGTCATAGAGTTCAAAGAAACGACAAGAACTTCTCAAGAAGCAGCGGCAGCAATTGGATGTGAAGTAGGACAGATTGCAAAGACTTTGATATTTAGGTGTCGAACCACTGGAAAACCCATCTGTATCATTGCAAGTGGGAAAAATAGAGTGGATGAGAAGAAGATCGTACAGATTGTTGGAGAGGAAATAGAAAAGCCTGATGCTGAATACGTTTTAAAACATACGAGTTTTGCTATTGGAGGAGTGCCACCCATTGGGTACGAGTTTGAGAAGAAGCCGCTGATCGATGAAGATTTAATGCAATATTCAGAGATATGGGCTGCTGCTGGCACTCCAAATTCTGTTTTCCGACTCTCTCCTGGTGATTTACTGCAAATTACGCAAGGTAAGATCGTCGATATCAAAAAATGATCAGCCCCAATGCTCAAACGTTCTTGAAAGGAGCAAAGCGAAAAGCTTCGTCATGAAGAAATGCTATTTCATTTCTGATGCCGATAAAGGTGCTCCAATGCATTCCCTTAGGTTTAGCTTCGTCGGGGATGCATTCGTTACTCCAACCGAGCTTTTGTATAAGAGCCCATTTTTTGTGAATGATTTGATCCCCCTGGGTGCGATTTTGGCTTTTATAGACAAGGTTGAGGCAGCACCTGCATAGAAAAAGGGGAAATCCATCCATGCGGATCAGAGAGAGTTTTCGCTTTCGCTGACTGCATTTGGGGCATTTCAACCAGTACCGATGGTTTCCATAATGTGCTGGAGTTAGTGAAAAGAAGATTTCATAAAGCAAAGCCTCAGGCGAGTTCCCCTGCAAAATAAGCAACTTATCTGGGTATATTTGAAAAGTTACGCCCTGAATGGAAAGCTGGCATGCTTTAGGAAGCAGTCTCATGGAACTGAAAGGAAAAGCTGAGGTATCGATGCAGGGAAAAGTCTCGACAAACTGCTTGGTTCTTTTTCTATTGGGACGTATTCCTGTTCCTGAACCGATTCCTCCCATTTTGTCTCCATTTTAACCGAAATCAAAAGTCAACTTTATTTGAATGACTCTTTAAGATTTCAAGTTTTGATTCCTCTAAATCCTTCTTTACCAAACCAACCTCATTGCTAAGACTGATGGTAGTAGCCCCTACGCCAACTAGAATATAGCATTTACCCTCAGGAATGGCTGTTAGATTTTGATCATATAAATGGTGATGTCCATGCTCTTTAAGAACTTCATTGAATAGCAGCGCTATTCTTTGTTGTTCAGAATTCCCTGCTGTAGGTTCTGGAGGAGTAGCCAGCCTGCAGTGCCAGTGAAGCGTTCGGATAAGAGTAGTTTTAATGGAATTGGCTTTTGCCCAATCAATCCCTTTTTGCACACGATCCTCTGGGTATTGCATAAGGCTCTTTTTCTCCTCTAGCGATAAATTATCCATCTGCAAAAGGCAATCATAGAGGGCAACAGCACATGTTGCAGTTGTTCTCTTCTTCATATCTTCCTTCTTGTTTTCTTGTTCCTTGTTAGTTTTGAGTTCGCCATCGTGCGGATTAAACGAGGAGATTGTGTTATTATTCAGTTTTGGAACCAATGTGTTTTCGTCGTAACTATCAGATATAGAGCTGTTTGTCAGGATTTTGTATGCGGTTTCTATTGCGTTGATATTAGGTAAATTATTCTCCAATAATGTGGGGATATTGGGATCGAACATTGAGGTGTTGGTCAATTGCCCATAAGTTTTTTGTCCTCTTCCTTTTCCTCTCGTTACAAATTTTGCTAGACCCAACTCTTCAAGACGTTTTCTTGCTGTACGGAATTCAGAATCTGTTAATTTGCACCCATGATAACTCACACGGGATTCGCCTTGCTGACATCCGTACATGTTAGGGATACTTTCTCGATTTAGGGTATAGGCAATAAAGAAGAGCAGTCTGAATGTATTATGTTCTTTCAAAAACAGTTCGAACAGAATGCTAGAACGGTTTGTTTTTAGAAATCCTTGAAAACTGCTCATTTCTTACTTTCTCATTACAAATTGATCAGCCCTAAATTCTCGATTTTCTTTTTGCTCATTTAGCCAATATTCCCAGAGGTCACGGCGCAGAATAAGCCTCTTCCCGACCTTTAAAACGGCTTTTTGTAATGAATTTCTATGGCGAAATTGAAGAAAGTGGCGAATTTGCCCTAAACTGAAAGGGTAAAGTTGCGTGATTTGTTTGACGGTTAAATATTCATGGTTTTCCACAAATGACTCCTTTGTTTTGGTTTTGAGTCATTTGTACTAAATAGTTCGGGATAATCTCGAGTAAACGGATGGGAGATGAAGTGAAAGTTCTAAGGACGATACCGATGGCCTAGAGCCTCATGGGGTTGGCTTAAAAGAGTTCGAAGGGTGATCTCTCCTAGAGAATCTTCCAAATTCAACGGTTCGATAGTGGTTTTAAAATGCTTTTGCAGATTTCTTAGTGAGGTAATGAAAACCCTTTTTGTTTGCGGGTCATATAGGCTGCGAAGGTATTCATGAAGCATCTCAGGAAGTTGAATAGGAATGTCTCCAAATAACGTGTTGAACACGCAAGAAGGCGATTGGTTAGTGCTATGCTCACATCTTACTTCCCGTACCTGCTGTTCCCTTATTGGAACTCTAGACCATGAATAGGACACACACAAATAAGCTAATGCCAGAGTTTCGTGGGCACTTCTCCTCATGCGACTATTGGCTTTCAAAGCGCTTCGCGTTAGAGCCTGTAATATTTGAGAAATAGCTAAAATATCAATAGGAAAGACTTTTGCCCTTTCTGAGCGAAAAATAATCCCATCTCGAACATCCTTTTCTTCAGGAAATATTTCGTTGATATACCCTATCTGTGAAGGCGGACATTGCGTTCGTACAAAGTGAACGAAGCTATTTAAAGATTCTGTCCATTTTGGATGGTGGTCTGTTGAAACGAAATCTTGTAAAAGTTTGTGAAGAAAATGCAGATTGATCATTGAGCACTCGGGAGCCGAGATGATCATGCTGCGATATTTTAAATCAGATTGCTGAACAAACCATCGATTGTACATTAAACAAGCATCTTCTTTTAGAACGGCTGGTATTGACGTATGATGCTCTATGAATTCATACACCGTAAAATTGTCCGTGGCTCTAATCCATTGATAGGAATCTCTTTTCTTCTTGTAACACCTCTCGTGGATGATGTGGGGTAGGTTAGAAATAAAATCATCAACAGTGTGCAAGAGTTGATCCAACAGCTTATTGTTCAACTGGTCCCCCAGAGATTTTCAATTTGGTTTCGATAGCCTCTCCTATGAATCGTGTCGCTTCAGCGCCTATGTGGGAAGAGTAGTGATCTGTCATTGCAGAAGTAGGATGGCCGAGCTGGGAACGTAATTGAACTCCTGTGGCGCCTATCTCCCCGCCAAAAACAGTAAAGTGATGCCTTAGCCCGTGAAAAACGAAGCCGTTGATGCCAGCTTCTTTAAGAGCTTTTTGCCATGCTTTTTTAATATCGAGCTTCCCAAAGGGTGTTTTGCTTGCAAAGACAAGAGGTTTGGATGGATCGCGTTCCATTTGTAGCTTGCGAAGTTCTTGAATGACACTATCTACAAGAGCAATTCGCCTAGGACGACCATTTTTTGAATCTTTGATGTGAGCAAGTCTTTTTTCTAGAGAAATTGTATCCCAAGTAAGCGAGAGAATTTCTCCCTTGCGAGCACCAGTTGTGATTCCAATAAGGGTAATGCAATAGAGGTATGGATGTTTACTTTTCTTACAAGCTTCTAAAAGAGCGAGTTCCTCACACCCTTCTAATATGCGACGCTTTTTGGGGCTTTCTTTAAGTTTGGGGAGGTTTGTACATGGGTTTTCTTCAATCCAGCGGAGCGTTTGATAGGCATACCGAAGAAGGCCACTTAAGGAGGATAGATACCGATTGACTGTAGCGGTAGTTCGTGAACAACCTCGCTCCGTAGGAGTTTCTAATAACTTTTTGCGTTCCTTAAGAATCAACTCAACATTGATGTATGCAAGGGCATAACATCCTAATTGGGTTTTGAAGTATTCGAGATGCCGCCTTGTATCTTTGCAGCTTTTATGGTGATCCAGGACACCATCTCTGATGTAGCTATCAACAAGATCAGAAAATAGATTATTTTGGCTTGGTCTGCCAAATTTATACTTTCCAAGTTTAATTTGCTGTTTGACAGAGTGTTCCCAATCCACTGCCTCTTGCCGACGCTGGAAGGTTTCACAAACCGTTGGGTGCTTATTATTGCGAATAACTACTCGCCAAGAATAGCCATTTTTGAGTTTCTTTTGAATATAGACATGTACAACCTCAATCAAAATTAATGATTGATTGTAGGTTGGTGGTTCTGCCTCAACGTCGGTACCAAATTGGTTTTTTACTGCACCGTTTTTGCACCGTTTATCGATTGAGGAGACCTATGCCTTTCCAATCAGATCGAAACAACCACCTATCATCCAGGGAATCAGTGGTTTAAAAAATGGGGCAACCTGGACTTGAACCTGGGACCTACGGATTATGAGTCCGTAGCGCCCACGCCACTTCCCAGCAGCTAACTCTCCAAAATCATAGCGGAAAGCACCCCTTTCCAGCTACCGCGATCTATCGTCATTTATCGCACTTTTTTGTATGCCAGTGGTCCACAAATGGTCCACGGAATCAGATTGATCTATAGGTATGAAGAGCTTCTTTTGCTGCCTTTTCATGATTGGTCATTGGAGCTGGATATTTTTTGCATCCAGCACGGTACTTTTCCTCATACCACGCATGAATGGCTTTAGGCGGGAAATCGCAAAGTTCAGGAAGCCACTTTTTAATATAAGTACATTCAGGATCGAATTTCTTCTGCTGGTTCCAAGGATTGAAAATGCGAAAATAAGGCTGCGCATCGCTCCCAGTGCTAGCTACCCATTGCCAATTTCCATTATTTACAGCAGGGTCGTAATCAACCAAGCTTTGCGCAAAGTATTTTTCACCCCATCGCCAATCGATGTGTAAGTCTTTGATGAGAAATGAGGCTGCAATCATTCGCACGCGATTATGCATAAAACCTGTTTCGTTCATCTCTCTCATTCCTGCATCGACAATTGGAAAACCGGTAGAGCCTTCGCACCATCGGTGATAAGTTTTTTTGTTACAGGACCACTTGAGCTTATCAAATTTGGGATGGAAAGCCCCCTGAAAGACGTGAGGAAAGAAAAATGCAATCGATGTAAAAAAGTCTCTCCAGTAGAGAGCTCGGATCAGCTCGTGGTGCGGACTTAAATTACGGCAGATGGCCGCATAAACTTCGCGAGCGGAACAGACGGTGAATTTCAGATAAGGGGAGAGATGTGTAGAGTATTCTTCTGCTGGAAAATCTCTCAGGCTTCCATATTTACCAAGAGAACCTAACTTTTTGAGAATTTTGAGAGCCTCCGACCTTCCTCCGATCAACTCATTCTCTACAGTTGGCTTGGGAAAGGACGACTTATCTTCTGCAAAAGAGATCGATCCGCGGAAGTAGTTGGTCCCTTTGGTTTGCACGGGAGGTAATACTTTCTGTTTTGAAGCATTGCGAAAATAGGGTGTGAAAATCGTGTAAGGCTTTCCATCTTTTTTCAGAGTCTTTTCAGGTGGATGAAGGAGAGCATCATCGAATGAATAAAATGGAATCTGGCCTGTTTTGCAGACTTTTTCGAGCTTTTTGTCTCTTTGAAGGCTGTAGGGAGTATAGTCCCGATTTACGATCAAAGCCTCGATATTGAGTTCGCGAATACATTTGCTCACAACTTCTTCGGGCTTTCCCTTAAAAAAGAAGAGCCTACCTCTTTTTTTCTTCAGCTGATTTTCGAGATCTTTGAGAGATTCAATCATAAATTTTAGGCAATGATCGCTTCTAAAAGGATTTTTCTCGATTTGTTCTGGCGTAAAAATGAAGGCAGGAATGACAACTTTCGAAGACTTCAACGCAAAAATAAGCCCTGTATTATCCTCAAGTCGCAAATCGCGCCTGAATAAAAAGAGGGATTTTCGAAATTTCTTCTCCATTTTTATCCCTTTGCGATGTGCTTAGCCAATTGGCTAAAAATAAGAGCATGAAACGGGTAAAGACTATACCAATAAAACCTACCCCAGACTCCATTGGGACGAAAAGAGGCTGTTTGTTTTAGAGTCCCCCCTGTTTCATGAGGGATGATTTCAAATTCAAGCCACGCTTCACCTGGCAGTTTCATTTCAGCATAGAGAAGTAGTCGTCGATTTTTTTCATCCGCTAACAAAACGCGCCAGAAATCGAGAGCATCTCCTACTTTCAGTCGCGTTGGATGAGTTCTGCCTCGGCGCAGCCCAATTCCTCCCACCAATTTATCCAGAAAACCCCTGAGTTTCCAAGCCCAATTCATCGCAAGCCAACCTCGATCTCCACCTAGAGACCAAATCCGTTTTTGCACTTGTTCTATGGGACAAGAGAAGGGAATGGTGCGTCTATCGCTCAAGATGCCGAATTTAGGAACGTGGACATAGATGGAAAGATCCGGATTTAAAGTGGACCCGCTTAAGGTGTCTTTCCAGCTTGAAGGTACCCAATCTTCTTCGGTACGGGTAAAAGCCAGTTGCAGCGCCTCTTCATAAGAGAGTAGTTTTCTTGGAAAAATCGTTTGAATTCGATTTTCTTTGCAAACCGCATTATTAATGAGACTTTCGACTAGGAAACGGGCAAGTGAAAAGCTTGTGCTGGTTACAAAGAAAAGCCAGTAGGAGGAGAGGCG
>JABDDZ010000037.1 GCA_013287335.1 Chlamydiota bacterium
TTTCATCATTGATTTTATTCTCTGCGAGTTGTTCAATCCTTTCAAAAACCTTCGCATCTCCCGCATCTATTGGAGTTCCGGTGCTGGTCCCTCGACGAACATAGCTCCATTCTTTTTTCTCTTCATCATATGTATAGTGAGAGACATATCCTCTAATCGATTCTGTGTGAACATTGATAGTAAAGGAGGAAAAAGCGCTCTTGGTTTTGTCTTTAAGTCTTTCCTCCATGGCAGGACCAATAACCTTCCAAGAGATCAAAGTGGTACGCACTGCCATATGAAGATCTCCTCCCTGCAACTTTTCTGTTGGGAGGTTGGTTGTATGTATTTCACTGTGGAAAATCTTATCATCATTTCCACCCGGAACAACGATAAAGCTTCCATTTCTCTCGTCAATCCAATAAGCGTGACCTTCGGCCCAAAGGAATTTGCTTTGGACATGAGGCTGCCTAAAAAATCGCTGGAGATCCGCAAGAGAGCACTTTACAAATTCCACTTTTAACCCCACCTCAGCAGCAATGGATGTCACTTTCTCAATTGTGACTCCAAAATAGAGAGGAAGCGTGAGTGGATCCGGAGTATAAAGTAGACCTTGATCCACCCAAAAGAGATTAGCAAAGGAGGCTTCTAATAAAACCCCTGACTCTGTAACTGTAATGGCGTCATCTACTTGGCTTCCTTGTGCATATTCTGCCACATAAAATCTATGAAGTGAGGAGAGGCTTTTAAAAGCGGCATGGGGGTTCATAAGAGGAATCGGGTAAATAAGGAGCTTTAAAGGCTGGTAGGGCGGGGGAAAAAAGGGATCTACCGTCATAAAAAGATGGCCTGCCTCTCGAATGGGGAGCCCCATCTCTTTGGAATCTCCCCCGGTAATATAGATCTTAAGCCTAAAGGTAGAGGTCACTGCATGATTTCTATCTAAGAGTTCAAAGAGGTCTTCTATTTTAATAAGGGGCGGCACAATATTAAGTTGGCGGCACTGTTTTTCAAGACGCTTTAAATGATCCTCTAAAAAATAGATCCTCCCCTCCTCTACAAGAAGAGTGGTATATAACCCATCCCCATAGAGAAGTCCCCGATCTGTTAGCGAGAGTTTTGCCTCTTTTTCCGGGATAAAATCTCTATCTAAAAAAATGATGCTCATAGATGCCTAATGTCTTAAAAAGGGACTCTCCCTTATACAATGTCTCTTCAAATTCCCTAAGCGGCTCTGAATCATAGGTGATAGCCCCGCCTAATTGGAGTTCGACTAAATCCTCTAACACAAGAAGAGTCCTTATCGCAATATTAAAGTCAAAATCCCCATTTTCTGCAAAATACCCTATCGACCCAGTGTAAATTCCACGGGCCCTCCCCTCTAATGCATGGATTCCTTCCATGGCAGCAAGTTTAGGGCATCCCGTGACTGATCCCCCCGGAAAAGAGGTTCTTATTAGATCAATTGGATGGAGCCCACTCTTTTGCTGAGCTTGGACAATTGCAATAAGGTGATAGACGTTTGTATAAGCCTCGCACCTAAAAAGATCGACGACACGCAAAGAACCGGGTATGCTGATTTTTGCAAGGTCATTTCGGGAGAGATCGCAGATCATTAGAAGCTCGCTTCTCTCCTTTTCAGAGCTGAGAAGCGCTGCACGATTTACGAGGTCCTCTTCTTCTGTTTTTCCCCTCGGCGCTGTCCCCTTTATGGGACGTGTTTCAAGAAGATCCCCCCGCTTATTTAAAAAACGTTCCGGAGAAGAAGAGACGATCGCATACTCTCCGCATTGTAAAAATAGAGAGAAAGGGGCGGGGTTTAATCGATTTAAATGTGCAAAGAGAGCAAAAGGATCGGCTGAGCCTTTTAAACTAAATTTCTGAGAGAGATTAATTTGGTAGATATTTCCCTCAAGGATCCACTCTTTGGCTCTTTGAATTTTTTCAAGGTAAGAAATAGAGGTATCCGAAGAGCTCATCGACCTCAAGTTCGATGGGCTCAAGCTCAACTCCTTTTTTTCCCATAAAGCTCTCTTAGGAATCCGATCAATAAAGGATAGTTGCTTTGAGTTAAGACTTTTTTTGCCCTCTTCTCCGAGATAGATCTCCGCTTTCCCAGTTTTATGATCATAGACGATCACACAGGCAGCTCGAAAAAAAAGGGCATCCGGAAGCTCATGAGAAGAGTGGGGAAGAATAACTTCTTCATCTACAAAGGCTCCCATCTCATATCCTAAAAAGCCAACCCATTCCGGAGTCGGGGGAGCTTCCTTTGTAAAGGAGAGTTTTTCGCGTAAAATCTTCCAGGAAAGAGCGCTTGCTTTTAAGGAGATCTTTTCATAGGGAAAAAAGAAGAGAATAGAACGCACTGCAGAGTCTAAGTTCCCCCCGGAAAAGAGAAGAGCTGTTCCCTCTTCCTCTGAAAGAGAGGAGGCTAACGCAAGAAAATAGTTAATCGAGAAGCATGTTGTGGTATACAGAGTTGACATCCTCAAGATCCTCAAGCCATTCTATCAGAGCCAAATTGGCTTTTTTGGCCTCTTCATTACAATTGATTGTGGTTTTTGGGATCATCTCAATATCAGCCTCTTCACACTTAAAACCTTTTTGCTCTAGGCTATCTTTAATCGCGTAGAGCTCCGTTGGCAAAGTTGTGACCATAAATGCGTCCTCAGTGACTTCAAAATCTTCAGCTCCAGCCATTATAGCTACCTGAAAGAGGGCCTCTTCTTCCACTTTAGCTCTAGCTACCTGAATAACTCCCTTGCGATCAAAGTTAAAGGCGACAGAGCCGGGAGTTGCAATTGTCCCTCCCCGCTTATTGGTTGCAATGCGCATCTCTGAAGCTGTCCGATTTTTATTGTCTGTCATCGCTTCGACAATAAGCCCTATCCCTCCGTGGCCATAGATTTCGTAGGTCACCACTGCAAAATCTGCCTGATCGGGACTGGAGGCTTTTTTGATATTCCTGTCGATATTGTCATTAGGAACGTTTGCCTCCTTTGCCTTTTGGATTGCAAGGCGGAGCCGGGCATTACTCTTGATATCAGGGCCACCCATCTTCACAGCACTGATGATCTCTTTGGCCATCCTCGAAAAAACCTTCCCCTTCTGAGAATCAGCTCTCTCTTTTCGGTGCTTTATATTTGCCCATTTACTATGACCTGCCATGATTAGACTCTCACTTGAAAAATTTATCCTTATTTGCCCTCTCCCAAGCTATTGCCTCCCGGTAATAGCGGAATTTTTTCTCCTGCTCTTTGAATGCCCGTCCATGGATATGGCACTTGCCCCGCTCATCGAGAGTCGCAGGGACATGGGCATGGAGCATTTCATGGTAGAGAATAAAAGAGACAAAGAACTCAGGGAAAAAGGGATCATCGAGCATGCGGTGGATTTTTACGAGTTTTAAAGTTGTCAAATACTGTCCAAAAACTATTCTCGAACGATTTTTAGCCCATCTTTTTCCAAACCATGTCAGATGAAGGTCCAAAGAGGAATTAAAGTATTGATGATTAATATCGTGATAGATCTTCTCAAGGTCGTAAAAGACTCCTTGCGTGAGAAGCTCTTGTTTATTGAGGAGATGTGAATAATCAAACCGCTCCAGATTGATATGAATGTAATTTTTGATCTCCTGGTCATAGAGGCTTCGGTTTTTACGCGTCCCCCTAAGATAGTGGGCAATTGCAGCGATCACATTCTCAGGGGCATCCAGGAACATCTTGTGAATGGAAAGCCTCACCTCTTTGCGATTCCTTTCGAGAAGGTGGATCATTGTCGAACGGTTCTCATTGATTTTCAAAAGACAGGGGAACTGAAGATATTTTTCCAGCCGCTTTTGAAACTGACACACATCTGTCACAAGATCCTCTCCATAATCAGCTTAGAGATATAGATCCCATTTTCTTTCATAAAATGCTTTTGCAATCCGATCTCCACAAAACCAAAACGTTTATAGAGAGAAACTGCGGGATTTCCCTCATAGACTTCTAGATAGATCACCTCAATATGAAAGTAATTTTTAGCTAGATGGAGGAGGTTATTCATTAAGACTGTACCCACCCCCTTGTTGCGATAATCCTGACCTACGATAATCGAAAGGAGGCACTGGTGGGCAAGCTTACGATAGGGCATTAAGCAAAGAGTTGCAATTCCGGCAGGCTTACCATCGACGACAGCTGTCAGACTGCTCTTATATTTAGAAAATCCAATCCAATGCTTCACCCCATCTTCCACCTCGGGAAGATCGCACATGGGGAAGCCATACAAGACACCCGGTTCCAAAAGCCACTCTTTCAAAAAAGGGGCATCCTCAGAAATTGTGTATCGTAATTCTAGCCCCTCCATTATAGGAATTGAGCTTTGTACATTATTTTCATCATTAGTCATTTGCGCCCCCAAATTCTTTCAAATAAGCTTCGATAAATTCATCGAGAAGATCCCCATCCATCATCGCCTGGATATTTCCCGATTCATAACCTGTTCGATTATCCTTGATAAGGAGATAGGGTTGAAATACATAACTTCTGATCTGACTTCCCCATGCAATCTCCTTTTTCTCTCCCCCAATCTTCTTGAGGGATTCTTCTCGCTCTAAGACTTCTTTTTCGTAAAGCTTAGATCGTAAAATTTTTAAACACGTTTCGCGATTCTGGATCTGACTCCGCTCGTTTTGACAACTCACCACAATCCCTGTCGGAAGGTGGGTCATCCGCACCGCTGAATCTGTCACATTGACATGCTGCCCACCGGCACCAGAGGATCGGAAGGTATCAATGCGAAGATCGGCAGGTCTAATCTCAATTGTTATTTCATCAGTGATCTCAGGAATCACATCCACAGATGCAAAGCTCGTATGCCTCCGGCCACCGCTATCAAAAGGGGAGATGCGAACGAGGCGATGCACCCCTTTTTCAGCTTTTGCATATCCATAGGCATAGGGGCCGGCAAACTTAAACATAATGCTCTTCTCTCCAGCTACATCACCGGCAACACGATCGATGAGCTCAACTTTCCACCCCTTTTTTTCTGCCCAACGCTGATACATCCGGGCCAGCATCGATACCCAATCGCAGCTCTCAGTACCCCCGGCGCCGGCATTAATGGAGAGAAAGCAGTCTTTATTATCCAATTCGCCGGAAAGCATTCTCTTGAGTTCCAAACTTGAGAGAGCTTTTTCAATCTGAAAGAGCTCTTGCAAAAGTTCTTTTATGAGCTCATCCTCTTTTAAAGAAGAGGCTTCGGGCAAAATTGCTTCGACATTCTCAAAGCGTCTCTTTATCTCATGATAGGGAAGAGTCCAGACTCGTAATGCGTTTGCGTCTTCTATGATCTTTCTGGCTGATGCA
>JABDDZ010000038.1:0-1879 GCA_013287335.1 Chlamydiota bacterium
TTTTTTGCGAAGCTTGATCTAAGTAATTCAAAAATGGTCACCACACTTCAAACCCTTGCGGGCGCCCATTTATAATTAAAAAACACAATATCTTTTTTATCGATTCAAATGTAGGCATTAACACCAGCAAATTCACCAAAGACCCTTGATAAAATCATGATATTTGGCTTGCCCGGTAGTGGGAAATCCACCTTTGCGACAAAATTAGCGCAAAGATTAGATTTACGCTTTCTTCTTTTGAAATTTTTAGGATAATTCTTCTAAATGGGATCCCAGGTATCCTATTTGGTTGGCTCTACTGGTCTAGAGGTTTATGGTCAGCAATTGCTGCTCACTTCGCAACTGATTTGATGATACATCTAATCTTGATTTGAGGTTAAAAAATCATGTGGATGGGGGTGCAACAGGGAATGTGATTGTAAGATTTCCGTTTTTAAGCTCTTTTGTTCCATTTTCTATCATCTCTCTTGTGATTGTCTCATTATAATCCATCATAAGAAGAAATTCTGAAGGCCATAATTCTGGGTATTCCTTCGGATCAACCCATACACCATGTGCCTCTATATCAAATCCCTCTGGGACTGAAGATTTTTGATAGCTATAGATTGCAAAAGAGGTCTCCTCGAAATAATAATAAATACCTTCTGCAGTTTCAAGATGAGGTAATTTACAGATGAGTGCTTTTTGAGAGAGAGAATACTCTGGTTCAAAGGGAAATTCTAAATCAGGAAGGGAGGGAGTATAGAGTGTGTTGAATTTCTCCTTCATTTGCTTTGACAGTGCAATTGCATTATGATGTTTCTGCAAAAAAATGGGAGATAGATATCTCTTAGAAGGCGGGAGGCACGGGATGCTTCTTTTGGCGCGGGGAGCCGGATGACTTTTCCTTCCTGCATATTTTTTTTTCTCCCTATTAGAGTTAACTGGAAGAATGCTCACTCCTTTCTCATGAAATTTATAATCACACCATTCAATCATCTTTTTAACTGGTATAGAGCCATCGGTTTTATTAAAAGTTAATTCGTAGTGACACCCTTCATAATCAAATTCAATTATTTCTCCTTCCTCTTTCCAGTCAGTATAATTATCATTGTGAACAAAGAGGCAGAATGGCAAGTAAAGAGGCTCTGTGAAAGGAGTTTCTTTTTCTGTATCAAAAATCTCGCATTTTATAAGCATTTCATTAGGGAATTGTTTCCAATCCTTTCCATCAGTTCTCTCCACCTTGTCAGTATCAGAAAATAAAGTAGAAATATCTTCTCCTAAGGCTCCAGCAGAGGCCGGATTACAAATAGCTAGTTTACCTTTTATCGGTTTTGGACCCTTTTGCGTAGAAGTTAACTCGACACCGATTGATGATCCAACTCTTGAAATTTGTGAAGCAGCCTTTATAGGCAATTGATTAGACTGGACATCAGACACGGAAACATTATTAGAGCCTAAGAAGGTGTTTTGATTAGTTAATTGACTTGGAAGAGAAGGTTTATTCAATTTTTTGGATAGATATATACCTATTACAAGTGTTATAAAAACTAATCCCAAAAGAGATACAGCCCCTCCTCCACCAATTTCAATGAGACTAATGGTCCCTATCCCATGCATATAGGCGAGGTATACTCCACCGCTAATAAGGCTCCCCCCTAAAATAATTTCAATGGCAGCTATAATAGGTGCTATACAATTTATTTTAGAAACACTGCAAGCATTGTGCTTTTTAGGAATCAAAAAACAGCTTAGCAATTGGTTCATAACAAATATCCTATGTAATTACAAACAATTTTACTACAAATGTATTAAGATTCAACTAATTGTATTGGATTCCTTCACTTTATATAGTATTAATTAGTTGAAATTGATTAAAAAAAATGTTACAATTGTT
>JABDDZ010000038.1:1889-4959 GCA_013287335.1 Chlamydiota bacterium
TGTTGAAAATTTAATATTTTTAATTATATGACAACAATAAACACAACAAATTACATTGCTGCCAATGCAGGCTCTATGATCCTTGGGCCTTTCATTCAATCTTTCAGCGAATTGTCTTTGGCCATCTATCTTTTTGCTACGACCCTCTTTGAATTGATTAGAAACCTTGGAGAGGTAGGAGTCGATCGAGAAAAGCTTAAAGTAAAAACCGGATTAAATTTAGAAGAAATTGACTCTGTAATCACAATAGCAAAGAAAAGTTTCCAAAATGCAGAATTCTCAACCTTTTCTTACCATGGACGGATTGTAGCATGCAAAAAAGGAAAGGGGATATTTATTTCTAATGCACTCGTGGGAGAGGGTTCGTATAAAAAGGTTTATTCAGGGGTTATTTTTGATTTTAATGGCTCAATTAAAGAAAAAGCACTTATCGTCACCAAAGATAAAGAAATTGTAAATGAAAAGAGAATTGTAAAGGAAATACACTCGAAAGATGTGGCAAAACTTGGCAAATTGATGGGTAAGGTAGATGATGTATGGTATTATCTAGGCCCACTTTGGGGTTCAGATGCAACAAAAGTCGTAGGAGATAAGAATAAGATTAGAGCTCTATTAGGTGCCGCACGCTCATTAGCATCTATGCATGAGAAGGGTTTTATTCATGGGGATGTGAAACCGGAGAATATCCTGGTAAAATATGCAAAAAATAAATTTACAGTCCTTCAGGCTGCTTTGGGAGATTTGGGTCTAACTAAAAGACAAGCGGAGATAGAAGCATTGGATGGAGGAACTGCTATATATTCTCCTCCCGAGTGTTTTAAAGTCGATAATGAGGGCGATTATACAAAAGCTGATATGTGGTCCTTTGGAGTCACTCTTTATGAGCTTATGTGTAGTAATCGGCCACTTTTTATTGAAGAGAAGTGGCCAACTGATGAAATACCCCTGAAAGCTGAACGATTCTTAGCGCGTCTTAGCAGACTGCAGCAGCAGGATGTAGATAAGTGTTTTCGTTTATTTCCTGCAATGGACTTAAGTCCCAAAGCACACAACCAATTGAAAGAGCTTATTGTCAATCTACTGCAGATTGATCCGAGTAAGCGGATGAGCGCTAAGGAAGCAGTTGATTGTTTAACGTCTATACTTAATAGTTAACATTTCAAGAAGATGGGGAGTAAGAGTCGGTGATGTGCCGATAAGAGCATCGTAATCTTCTAATGTCGCGAGCTTTACAGTGTAGCGTTGAAGGGTTGGTTCTTCTTTCTTGAGTTTTTCTAAATCGCGATATTGCATCTCAGAGGTTTTATCAACAGGTATAAAGAGAATGAGAGTCTCATCTTTTTTAAATATTACATCTCGATTGCGTTTTCTATCCAAAGTAGAATATCGGCCCTTTTCCTTGCCAAAAACGCGTATTCTTTCTGTACTGGGATTGGGATGGGCATAGATAAAAATAGTCTTAAAAATTAAGCATCTCGGCCCAATTGCTGAGAATGCAGGAATAAAACCCTCTTTGATTAGTTCATTATCCTGAGCATTTTTTCCCCTCTGAAAACAATCTTTCAAGATTTTTTTTTCTCTATTGACCGTTTTCTTTATTGCAATATGTTGGGCCTTTTCCTCACTCCGTTGCTTTTGAACATCATTCACTACATAAAAGGATTCTCTTACTGATTTGTAGTCGATCAGATGGAGCACGATGAGACCTGTATCAACTACCCCAACTAGGCTACAGATGATAAAAGGAACACAAATTGCAAAATGGGGGGTCACCTGATAGATGATCGCGATCGGCTTTATCGCAAAGTAAATCGAACCCCCAACAGCTAATAGTAAAAGAAGAGGGAGAACGAAACTCACTACAATATTCGTGATATCACTCCCTTTGGTCTTTTTTTTCACCGGTTCAAGATCTATTGGAGCCCAGGGATCGATGGGACGAGTGCAACAAGGAAACATAATACCTCAATTTATTATCATCAATAATAACAAAATTTAATTAATTTTAAAAGCCCTCAACAGAGTCTTCTCACTGAAAGCATATAGAGTATAGAGAGTAGAAGGAGCTTTCTTACGAGAGAAAAACATCTGAAAGTAAAAATATGTTTTGCTATTTTTTCTTTTTTTCATAAGATTCAATTTTTATATATAAACAGAAAAGGGGATGCGATGTCTCAAATTGGAAAAATAGCACTATGTATAGGATTGATTGCCGCTACAGATCTTATGGCTGCTACTCATATTGGGAAAAAAACAAAAGGTTTAACTAGATCTTCTGAGAAGGTTTTGAATGAGCACCCCAAAAAAACTGCACGAGCTAAAATCATCTATTTAGATGAAGAGGAAGAGATTGTAGAGGTTAAAAAGAGTGGCGTTGATGAACGAAAATATCAAGCCATGCATGGGGAGGTCGAAGATCTTTTAGAAGAGATCGCGCTTCTTAGAGCTCAGCTTCAGGAGCTGGAGGAAAAAAATAGTGTCTATCAATCTATTTATACACCTTTAAGCTCTCTGCCCGATCGCATAGCAACAGTTGAAAAAAGAATTGGACAGCTCCAGGTAAACCTCGATAAGCAAAGCATCCAACAGATCGAGCAATTAGCTGATCTCTATGATTGCCTCAACTCTCATTTAGAGAAAGGAGTAGAGTATGAAAAGGTCGCCCAGAAGGTCATAGTTCCAGATGAAAGTCCAATGCCCCCAATTGCTCAAAATCCCCCTCCAATGCCCTTTGTTGTAGAGAATCCCCCTCCGATGCAAAGAGATAGCGAAAATGATGAGCTTAGAGAGGAGATGAGGGTTTTAAATCAACAAGTCGCTCTCCTTAAAGCCCAATTACAAAGAGTAGAGGACAAAAGCAATTCTTACCGTCAGCCTAATATGTCCGGAATGAATAATAACCTTCAACCTCGTGTAGCTGAGCTGGAAAGACGGGTGGCGCAAGGGCAATGGAATGATCCGCAATGCTCCTGTCAAATAGAACAATTAAGTGCAGCCTACGCCTGCATGTGCGCGCGGGTCGATGAATTAGAGCGAAATAGATCATACTGCGGTCCTTGCCCGTGTGATC
>JABDDZ010000039.1 GCA_013287335.1 Chlamydiota bacterium
CAAGTGTGGAAAATGGTTGGAGAATAGCTTAGAGGTGTTAAACCGGCTCCAATAGATAAGACCATTGTGGAGACTGCAACTCCAATACTTGCAGATATCTGTTTAAATAACGAATAGAGAGAGCTACCGGCTCCTTTATACTTATTAGGCAGGCAGCTAAAAATAGAGGTCACATTTGCCGTTTGAGTAATAGAGGAGGCAGCTCCAATACAAAAAACAAGTAATCCTAATAAATAAGGCGGTGTTTGCCGGCTCGTGATAGCAAAGGCAAATGTGCTAAGAGCAAGTATTATTAACCCAGGTATAATAAATGGTAAAGGCCCTACTTTATTATAGAATTTTCCAACTAGAGGCTGGACGATGATCATTCCGGGAGTAATTGCTGCCATGATCCAACCTGTTGTTACAAGATCAAAGCCAAGCCCTTTCTGCAAGTAGAGAGCAATAATAAAGTTTGCCCCTAAAAAGATGGTATTTGCAGCAGACTGGATAAGATTTCCAAATGCAAAATGACGAATTTTAAATATTGCAAGAGGAATTAAAGGGAATGAGCTTCTCTTTTCTTTCCATATAAAGAGTATTGCAAAAAGAATGGATAAGATGGATGCTGTAATTAATAAATAAAAAGAAGTGGTTTTGCCAACTTCTGAGAAAACCCACAACATTGTAGAAAGGCTTAAGCCCCCTAAAATAAAGCCGGGCCAATCAAACTTTGCAACTAGACCTTTCTTCTCTTTTCTGACCCAATAAACACTTAAAAGAAAGCAGATGCATGAGAGGGGGAGCTTAAGGAAAAAAATCCATTGCCATCCCAGTAAACTCGTCACATAAGCTCCATAAAGCGGTCCAAGAGCCGGCGCTAGAAGAGTTACCATATTCATATATGCGCTAGTTTTAGCCCAGTTGGCTTGCGGCATTGCGCGCATAAGAGCTGCCATTCCGAGCGGAATCGCCATTCCTCCTGCAAAACCCTGGAATAGTCTAAAGAAAATAAGTAGGGGTAAATTAAAAGAAAAGCCGCAACCAAGAGAGCTTCCTATATAAATTAACTGTGAGAGAAGAAAAATGGGTCTTGTGCCATAGTTGTCTCCAAGCCAACCGCTTACGCTGATCCCAATTGTCATCGATAAGAGAAACCCCACAATTGCCCATTCAGCCTCTGTTGGTTTAATATGAAAGGATTGGGCAATAGCCGGTAGAGTCACATTTAAAGTAGATGCATCGAGAAGGTCGATAAACCAGACTAAGGAATATATGATCGCTAGACGAATGCCATAACTATAATTTTTATCTTCAATCATGGTTCTTACAAGAATTTGTTTTTCTTTAATCTTTCTATGACCTGCTCAAGAGAATTTTCAAGATGCAGAGTGAGGAGTTTGCAGCTTGTTTCTTTATCTCTAGCAATTACTGCTGCAGCGAGATCACAGTGGTCTTTATGGTTTAAAACTAATGAATTTTTATTGATGAGAAAGCTTAAATAGCAATAGCGGTCAAAAAGTCGGTAGAGGTTTTCGCGGATTTTCATTAAGCAGGGAGAGTTGCATCCAATAACAAGAGAAGAGTGGAATTCATAATTTTGCTCTAACCAGAGCTGCGGATCAATGGGGGGATTTCCCTTTTCAACAATTCCGAGTTTATACAAAGCAGCTACAATCGCTGCTGCCCAAGAGCTATCCCCCAAATCAATTGCTTGGCTAAGGGCAAGAATTTCAATTTTATTAAAGGTTGAATAGATATCCCTAATCTCACTTTCAGAAACATCTTTGACCCAAAATCCCTTGTTTTCTTCAGAATAGATCAAACCTGATGAATTAAGACGGGCTAAAGCTTCGCGAATGGGCGTTGGACCGGCATTTAACCGGGTTTTTAGCTTTGCAATTTGGAGTTTTTCACCCGGAGCAAACTCTCCATGGATGATCTTGTCGCGTAAATTTCTATAACAATAATTTACAAGAGTTTCATGTGAAGCAGATTTTGGCATCACTCCCACCAATTTGATATAAAACTCAACTTTATCGATAATTTGATATTTTGTCGATAAAAATTCCCCTATTTTATTTTTATCTAAAGGAGGTATTCTGTTTTGGAACCTGTGCCTAAAGAGAAGTGATGGATTCGATTAATTATTATAACAAAAACTCTAAAGATTTTTACAATAGAACTATTAATGTTGATATGCAGGAATTGTATAAAAAATTTTTAGAATACATCCCCATACAGAGTCGCATTTTGGATGCCGGATGTGGTGTTGGCCGAGATTCAAAATTCTTTTTAAGCAAAAGATATGATGTCATCTCTATTGATGGCTCTTCTGAAATGGTGAAAATGGCTTCAGCTTTTTTAGGGAAAAATGTTGAACAGATGCTTTTTCAGGAGGTTAATTTCTCTAATGAGTTTGATGCCATTTGGGCTAATGCATCTCTCTTGCATATACCCTATGAGAATTTAAGAGAGGTCATTCAACGTTTTCACAAGGCTCTTCTTCCTTCGGGAATTTTATATGCCTCATTTAAATATGGAACCTCTATGAGACAAGTAGGAGAGCGCTTCTTTTTTGACATGGACGAAGCAAATATCGAACCTTATCTTAAAGGGTCTTTCCAGCTCCTAGAGATTTGGAAGAGCGCCGACACTTGTAGTAAAGTAGCCCCAAGTCCCGATAGGAGCTGGCTACACTTCATTGCAAGACGTCTTTAGTATACCTCTGCTACTTGCTTATGCTGATAGGAGGTTATCTTGCCGGCTGGGTAAAAATGGACAAAGTAGCACTCATGCCACTCTACATTTCTCGTTTCGGCTATCATATCACCTCTAAATGCAATCCCTTGCAAGCCTTTTTCGGGTCCATCAAGGCAGGAGACAACGCATGTTCCATCAGGATAATCTGCGACATGAAAGTTATAGCCACCGTGAATAACGATTCGAATAGCATGCGTTTTTCTGCGTAAAGGGCATTTTAAGGAGGGGGATCTTTTCCCACCTATTCCAAAATGCAACAAAGGGCCAAGAGCTTCTTCGGGGGTATCGTTTTCAGACTCCTCAAACTTTTCCATAGCGCTTTTATTTTGCATCGATAGGAGCTGACGGAATTCTTCTTCTTGGGCTTGAACGGTTCCTATTAAAAAAAGAGAGGCGAGTATAAGTAGAGATATTTTTTTCATCGGGGCTGCTAAATTTTTTATAGAAATTATAATATAAGAGTTCATTAATGTCGATCGAGAGATATTTTCCAATATCCTACAACTGGATCTTCAAAATTAGTAAAAAAAAGATCAGTTCTTCTTTCTCTGACCTCAAGATGACCCTTTTGCAGGAGTCTTGGCAATATCCACGCGAGGCTATGTTGATAATTTTCAGGAACGTCATCTTGTTTTTCGGTATCAATGAGCTGTTCGATTGTGTCTTTTTGTAAAGGATTATCCTTAAGATACCTGAATCGATTGGCTCCTAAAATATTATCGATATCAAAAGGGCCATTCCTATGCATTATCGTATCTGTTTCAGAATTAAGATACCAAGAATTATAATCGTCATTATATTCATTGAACACAACTACATATAAAGGGAATGGTTGTTGAGAGGATGGTAAGTTAACTCCGCGGAAAAGCTCAGTAAGCTCACTTCTTCGGTCATATAATGGATCTATAGAATGATGTTCGACAGTTAGCTTCATGTATAAACCTATAGTCTGGGAATGAAAAAATACAGCGACGGAAGCATTAGTTTGGCTCTTTAGATCTTTAAGAAGTCCCGAATCATTAGGAAGATATGGAACATCTTCTAAATAGCTATGTAACCATTCGGGCAACTTGGAAAGTAGTATTTTTTTTGGTGGAGAAGCAATTTCGCGAGGTGGTTGAGAGACTATCCTTTTGGGCACTTGTTTTGAAATATCTTGCCTTGACCTCGGCGATCCTTCTTGTCTGATGGGTGATTGTTCTTTTACGCACTTGATTGAGAGTCCTAATAATGCTACAAAGACGCCAATAGATAATGTTGTCACTCCCGTTAAAATTGTAAATTGGCCTAATAATTGATCGGCTCCTAGACCGGAAATGATGAGAATGCCCGCGATCAATACGAAAGATCCTAAGGCTACAGTTGTCACCCTTAAGCAGATAGATAAGTTAGTCTCTTCTCCGGGAATATGTTGGCAGAATGGCAGTCCGCATGTAATTGAATGAGCGGGACCCATAGCTTTATCCTCAGTTTTATCACTACTATAATACTGCGGGATAGTTAAGGTAGTATTAAGAAATTGCTTGAGGAGAAAAAAGAGGGTGCTCTCAACTTGTGACTTGAGTCTCAAGCGAGAGCACCGTTTCTAGAGAAAGAGAAGATAGCGATTAGTAGTTGTAGTAGTATTGACCTTGTGGGTAGCTAGAATACTGGTCAGAATAGTAGTAATTCTGATTTGGGTAGCTGTAGTAATAGTAGTCAGGATAAGAATTATAATATCCATCATAATATCCATCACCATATCCATATCCACCATATCCACCATAGCCGCCCCAGCCCCA
>JABDDZ010000040.1 GCA_013287335.1 Chlamydiota bacterium
GATGAGCAAACAACCCAATCTTTTTTGCAAACCTTAAGCGATTTGGGTGCCGAAGGCGAAGGATCTAAAGGTATGCGCCCTTATAAACTTGCCATCCTCTTTCAAGGAGCTCTTTTTGCGCATAACCAATCTTTTATCGATCTCCAGACAATAGAACATGCCATTTGTGATTACTTCCTTCTTCCTAGACCGATTATTTTCGCGAATTTAAACTGGACAGATGCTGTAAGTGAGATCGCGCGTTACTCATATGGTCTGATAAAATTTGATTTTGCAACTTGTAAATTAGTTTTTAGGCAAAGAACAAACGGAGAAGAAACCTCAATACCAGATGAGAGTAACTTTTTAAAAAATTTAGCCATCTACTTTGAAACTTAATAAATAATTTCTTTATTATAAATAATAATTTTAACTATATTGAAATTAATTACTATATATGCTACAATTGCTCATAATTTTTTAATTTAAATAAAAATAATGAATCCGATAGAAGAAAAATCACCTTTATTTTGTTACGAAAAGGACATTGATAACAAGAGGAGATACCAAGAAATTTCTTGGCCTCCCCTAAGAAGTCCATTAAAAAGAGTGCCTCTTACATTTCCAATATTACCTCCAACTACCGTTGCGCAAGGGGTACACCCTTTCTCAAGTCCTGACCGAAGGTGTATACCACAAAGAATGAGTCAAGCTAGCGATCGCCCAAAGAAAAAGCCTAGAACAATCCTTTCTTCTGACTCCCCCGCCTACTCTTCTCAGTTACAAGGGCAAGTCTCTTTTTTTGAAAGTTTTTTATTTAAAAAACCCCTGGAAGCTTCCTATTCTTTCTCTCTCATGGGAAAAATACATGATATCTGCAATGCCTCAAATTGGGATGAGGATAAAAAACTTGCCGAACTCGGAGCTCTTTATTTTTATCTAACAAAGAGCGACAAACTCGACACTTGCTCTTCTTTCATCGATGAGAGGCAAAGAGAGATTGAAGAGGAGATTGTGGATCTCATCAGGATGCATGGAACTGCAGGGGAGGCAAAAAAACTCCCCTCCGGAACAACGGCATATCTACTACGCTGCTTTGTACGTATGATTATTACCCCTGATGGGACTTTTAATTTAGGAGGATGTTATTCCGTTATAGCTCTTCTCGAGAGGCGATTATGCAAGTGGCTCTCTGAAGAGCAGCGGACGCAGATATTAACTATTGTTAATCTTTTAATCCATGATGAATCTTTGCGCACCCTATTTACAACTCCTTTTTCTATTCACCCCGATCGTAAAGAATTGGTACATATTGATCTAAAAATTCCAATTGATGAACCCATAGAATTTATCTATGTCCAATGGGCTCTTCTTATAGCTTTTTTTTCTGTCCTTGGACAAATAGATGAGGGTAATTGTTTTGCAGTAGCACCGACGATGAAATTTTTACAAACTCATCCAGGTATTCTTCTAGAGTTGGTTATTCAAGTTCTTCAAAAGGGTTCCTTTACTTTTGAGGGAATTGAAGTTCCCGTTGATCCTCTTTTAAAGACGAGGCGTATGAATGAGCAGCTCTTTAATATCCCCTTGCCTCGAGATATTGCCTGTAAACATTTGGGCATTGCAATTGCGGAGAAGGCCTTAGGTGTTCATTCCGAAGTTGAAATCCAGGTTTGTAGTTCGAGAGAGGGTTTAGATTTATAAAGATTTCTCGCAGGTTCTAGAACCCATTTTTTAAGGGCTTGCATAGGATCATCTTTCCAAAAGACTTGAAATTTTTTTGGTACAATATTGAATGCATGACTATTGTGTATAGCCAATATTGGTAGATCTTGCGCTGCAAATAGCTCGGGTTTCAATTTTTCAAAATCGGCTATTTTAGCACAAAGCTGAAGGCAGAACGACAGCACGCTTTCTTCTTGAAAAACAACTGATTCTTTTCGCATTTGGATGCGTTTTCCGGGATTCCAATCACTAAGAAATGTATAGCATCCACCCCTCTGGGTTAAAAAGAAGCTATCAGATTCTAGGTATTCCTCACTTACAAGAGTCGAAAGTGGGTTCATACCTTCTATAAGTATTGCTATTGATTTATGAAAGCTTTCGCTCTCATAAACTTCTTGAAGAATGGTACCCATTTTCTTCTCTTCTGCGGAACCCTGAAACTCTTCTTTAGCGAGGATTCCCAAAAATTTTCCAAATTCTGAAATTTTTTCAATAGGCTCCCATACACCGTCATAAAAACGGACGAATTGCCTTGTATTCAAAAAAGGGGCATATCTTGCTGTCTTACCTTTAAACATTAATCCATGGGTATGAAAATCAAACCTTATCCGACCCTTTTCAATTTTAAAATGCTGATTATTTGCATCAACAATCCATAGCTGTTTAGAGGCTCTTTTCTGTAATCGATCCAAAGGAAGTTCAGAATTCTCTTCTGAACGCAGCGCAATCCCTTGTGCATCGCAGGATTTTTTAAATTCCGGAATGGCTGCGCTTATGAACTGATAACATAAGACGTATCTTTGAGAGTAATTTGGGTCAGTAGTGCTTGTATTCAAAGCTGTAAATTGTATGATTGCAAGGCAAATTTGCTGTAGATAGCTTTGATTGAGGGAATAGAAATATTCTTTTGCAAGGGCTGCTTTGTCTCCAAATTTTAATTGGATTAGGTCATTAAGTGTGATATTTTCACAGGGGATTTCCACTGCGTGTTTTACTCCTAGAGCCTCCTCTGCGATAGCAATACCTATAAGTGAGCAGGCGAAATCCTTTGGCAAAAGGATATTAAAGTACGGCTCATTTAAGGGCTTTCCCTTTAAAAGGGGAGGAATGGGAATTTCAATTCCCTCAAAAGTAAAAGAACCCTTTCGAAGGGCTTGAATAACTAAGTCCATCAAAATTTCTGGATGGGTTTTTAAAAAATTCAATAGGGGTGCTACAGCAAAACAATTCCCCTCAAAACCGGTTTGTCCTAAGGTCGAAAAAAAAGCTATGAGAAGAGCCCACTGCACATAGATAAAATCAATGGGTTCATCGACTCCGAGCTTTAAATCGATGTGTACTCGCTCAACGGCCGTGGGATGAATAGAAAAGGGAGTGGTTAATAAGGTGCGAAACTCTCCATCCTGAATTAAAAGATTCAAAATAGTTAGTATTTGCATCCGCTGCTCTTCAGTGACCCATAGGCATAAACGCTTATCAAGAAGTCCTATGACAGCATAGCAACCTCCTAAATTGAAAGTACCATTTGGAGTAATGATCATTCGTGCAAATGCACGCTGATGATATGCAGTGACTCCAGTGGGCAATAGTTGCATCCTGGGAGAAGTTGAGATTTTAGAAATAGCAATTAGACTTTCAATCTCCTTCTCAATCTCGCTTTCCCTCATGCCAACAAAAGAAGTGCAATTTGTAAGTCCTTGGTCTCTTGTCAGGTAAAAATAAAGGGTTCCGAGCTCTGCTAGCTTTGTATTTTCATCCCAGATTGACGAATTGCAGATTTCGTGAATTTTTGCTGTGACAAGTGAAAAAGTTTGGGATACTACGGGGTTTTCGCTTAAATACTTTTCGATAAGTGAGATCTGCTCTTGCAACTTTGGTGAGCAAGGGCAAGGCTGGGATTCACTATTCACAGTGGAAACGGATGGAGGTTGGCAGAGGGCTTGTCTTGGAGCTTTAGAAGGCCTTAAGGGACTAGCAAATGTTTTTTTGAATGCTACATGTGCTTTTCTTTTCGCTCCATTCGCGGGATGAGTCGGAAGGTCCACCTCATCCATCGAAAAGTCTTCTTGGCAGGTAAGATCATTTATTGGATTCATAGTTATTTAATTTTTAAATTAGAGTTAAAAAATATAGCATTAATTTGCGATTTGTTTCAATTTTTAAATTATTTATTTTTAAAATCCCAGTCAATTAAGATTGAAAAAAAATTTTCATTGTTTTTAAAAAAGCATTGGGGTTTTTTAGAGGTGCTTCGATCCCATTTCTTCGTTCAATGAAACCGAGCTGCCCAGTTGCGAAGTTAAATTGAATTAGACAATAGGAGTAATGCATTATTTCTCTTATCTC
>JABDDZ010000041.1 GCA_013287335.1 Chlamydiota bacterium
CTCCGCATCGCATTCTTCGAGAAGAGCAATCTGTTTTTCAGAGAGTTTATCTGCAACATCCTCGGTTAGGCGGATCTGTTTAATTGTTGTCAGTTTGGAAACGCGGTTTTCAAGGGAAGAGCTTCTTAAATGGTCAAAGCCTAGCCGATCCACACGCTCCGGAAAGAAGAGGGTATCGGTAATTTTTGCCCACATCCCTTCGAAATTAACCCAATCTTCAAGTCTTTGGGATAAGATCTCCGGATAAACCATCTCCCCATTGAGTAGACCGATAATCGAAAATTGAAGCTTAAGGGACTCAGACGCAAGCATTAGATGTAACTGCTTCTCTTCAAACCCTGTACTCTTCTCGTTATTATGGATGATTTGGCCCCTTGCAGAAAGGAGGGCGCATTTGCAAAAGGATTTATCCGATTTGATAAGCTGAATTGAAAAATCTTCCGCCTCTTTTTCTGAGATTGCAAAGAGAAGAGGAGGGGTATCTTCGCTGTCTTGCACAAGAAGAAGAAACTCTGTTGGAAGGCGGATTGTTTTCCAGGAGGAGCCGACATAGACATCCGCCGTTTCCATAAGGTCACGGGTGAAATAGAGATCTCTAGGGATAGAAGAGGATAGGAAAATTGAGGAGGCATTTAAGCTGGAGCCCCGCAAGTGTACTCCACCAAAATGGGCTAACGAGACATGAAAGCGATCAGAAAGAGGCGCTAGAGGGCGTGGCTTTTCGTGCTTAGTCTGGAATTGATTACGCTTTTTTAACATCTTCTCTTCCACATGCAGGAGCATCTCAACCTCTTTATTCAAAACCTGGTCAGCATTGGAAAAGAGCTTAGGCACATACTCCTGCAGATCAAGGGCAATCTTTAAAATTTTTTCTTCAAAATCCTTATCCCACTCCTTTGCAAAGCCAAAATTGGCATATATCTTTTTTGCATAGGAGACGATGACTTTTTCTGTATCTAGCAGAGTTGGCAGTTCGCTGGAGGTTTCATAAGGAGATCTTTTCGCAATATGACAAAATCCTTTGCGATGGCTCTCCATTTTTTTGATCTGTGCATCAGAGCGGAAAATGAAGAGATTCTTCTCAGCTAATTGTTCAACGAGAGAATCAACCTCCTGGAAGGCTCGTGTTGTCAATAGGGGCTTTAGGTATTCAGCTTCTTTGCATATAGACCAATCGATCATTAATTCAGAGGAGAGCTCACTTTGAATTTTTAAGAGAACTTCCGCGAAATGGGGCTGTACCATCCAATGAATACGCTGATTTAGCAAAAAACCCCTCATCCGCATGAGAGCCTGAATAAGATCAGATTTTTTTAATCCCTCATCCACTGTAAGAATGGCTACTGCATTCTCCTCTTGAGGAATATTAAGCCCGAAGATATGGGAGGGGTCAATCAGGGTAAGAAGCCGCGTCTCCTCCCATTTTTTTCCGGCAGCGCGGCAGGCATTTTTAATATCGCTCCCTTTGACCCTCATGAGCTGCTTAGATTCTCTCCAGACAATGAGGATCTCATCCTCACCTTCGCTGATAACGACCCCTTCAAAATCGCAGCGCACTTTCTCTTCTTCTTCAATTTGATCAATAGCCATAAAGAATCCAAGGGCCGCTTCGAGATTTGTGGAATTGGCAAAAAAACCTCCCGCATTGATAAAGACGCGCATAGAAACGAAGAGAGCGGGATTTTTTTTATAAAGGGAGTAAAAAAATTCCTTGGGGGCATTGCTTCTTAAAACAGTGAAGTGCTGGTTTTTTGGTTTGCAGAGTTGGCTAAAGACCGCAGCTTCAAAGCTATCATCAAATTGAGCCTTGCCAATTCCCTCAGGGTAAAGGAGAAGAGGTCCAGGAGTTGCCGAAAAGAGGACCCCGCCGCTAAAGCCCCTCATCAAATCGGCAGGAGAGCAGCTAATCTGCTCGGGGGTATATTTAATCTCTGGTAGGACGGTGCTTTTTAAGAACCATAAAATCGCCTCTTCTTCTTTTTTAAGAGTAGCATAAATTTTTGCGATCATCCTCTTGTCATGAAGAGAGACAGTATGCAGCGGCATGCCCTCTCCAGTTTTTTTCATCCATCGATAAAAAGCCCGAGAGGCTTTTGTTTTAGTGCGCTTGGGATGGTCAGCTCTCTCCTTCACATGATCATCGATTAAGACTTGCACTAAAATTTTAACCTGATCTAATGACAAACCCCGCTGGTAGGTGCCCTTCATCGAAGTTCCAACGATGAGGTCGATGTTTTCAAAATCAGAGGTTGTCTCTCTTTTACGGTGGCGGGGTTTTTCTCGATGCTCTCCCTCTGTAGGAGATTTGCCATGATTGATCTCTCCTCTCATTGAAAGAAGATGAGGAAGAATGTCACGGATAAATTGCCCTGCAAGGACAATCCTATCAGCCTGCATTTTGGTCATCCCTTTCTGAATATCTAGGGAGGGAGGTTTAGAGCTCTCTTTCTTTGTGAAGTAGCTAAGATAGAGATTGGCTTCTAAAGGAGAAATATTAAAAAGAGGTAGAGAAATCACGTAGCGTGCGAGAGCCTCTTGAATGGAGAGAATTTCTACCTCGTTAAGAGAGGCCTGTCCATCTATTTTAACTTTTGTAAAGTCAACAAGTGGAATCCCATCAATAAAAATAGGATCCCGAATTTTTCCAATAAGCGCTTTAAAAATGAGAAGAAATAAATTTTGTTCCTCTTCAGGAAGAGATTCAAGCTCCTCAATGCCAAGGATCGCTTTTGTAAGAGGATCAAGGTTTAAGGGGGATTCATCGATGATCGCATATCCATACTCTTTGAGTATATGTTGAATGGCGCTCAGCCATTTTACTTTGTCCGCATCTTTTTTCTTTAAGCAGTTATATCTATAGAGCAATTTGATGGCGTAGTAAGTTATAGGAGAAAGGATGATTCCTCTTCTATTCTCCAATGCATCCCTTAAGGTCGTATAAATCTTCTTGAGATCTGTGAGTTGCAGCGGTGTTTGCAAGTCCACTTCGATAAGGCTTAAGCTGTGATAAAGGGGGAGGAGGGAGCTAGAGAGATTCTCCTTATCGACCTGATAGAGAGGAGATGGAGAAAAAACTAGGGGGATTTTACCCTCCCTTGCAATTGCAACAACAAGAAGGGGGATGATGATTGAGGTTTTACCGCCCCCTGCTGCAAATTGATAGAGAAGATAAGAAGTATCTTCCCCGCTTCTGACCTTATTCATGACCTCGCTTAGAATTGCAAGCTGCCCCTCTTTTAAAAAAATCCCGGTAATGGCTTCATAGCAGAGGATTTCAGGAGAGAGGTTTGGGGAGTAGGAAATTGTATTTTCAAGAATTCTCCCTAATTCGTTGAGCGTTTCGGGATTTTCTATTTTTTGGTCTAAGAGTCTAATCGCCTGCTGAGCCTGCTTTAAAGCACGTAATTGGATTAAAAAATCTACGATATGGAGGTTAAGCTCATCCATTTTTTCTTTATTGAGATGAGGATTCTGTTCCAGGATTTTCTCCGTGGATTTTTTAATAAAGGCCTCCAGTAGGGGATTTTTAAGCCGTAAAAAAAGAGTGAGGTCTCCAATCTTGCCCATTTTGTATACATGATCATCCAGGATCTCTTTTAAAGAGAGCTGTTCTTCCCTGTCGCCTGAAGAGAGGTTTGCAATTTCTTCAATCTTTTCGGTAATCAGGGGAAGAGTGTTTTGCTGTTTTTTAATGAAATCTTCCAGTTTGCCTTTGAGTGAGTCAGGATCTAGCTTTTTCCAGGAAAATTGGACTCGTTTTTTGCTTGTAGTATTTTCAGTGTGGCCTTTGACCAAATTACCCATGAGCATCTTCTTTATTGGATCATCCGCTTTTGTAGATCTTTGTAAAAAAGGAGTGGGATCATCTGTTATGGGGAG
>JABDDZ010000042.1 GCA_013287335.1 Chlamydiota bacterium
CGGAAATCAGGTCCAATGTCGATAAGGAGTTTTTTCTCCTCAAAATTAATAAGAACCGAAGAGCGGAGCCTCTTATTAAGGGGATCATCTGAGAGGCAGACGGCGCATCCGCATCCAATTAAAGGCACTCCTGCAGCCCCGCCTGTCCCTAAAAAAAGAAGTGTTCCTTGCATATTTTTAAGACTGCATTGACAACCAAAGACAATTTATGAATGATACACCTTTTATTATCTCTTTTCATTAAAAATCCTATGAAGATCGCAGTTTTAGGCGCAGGCTACGCGGGACTATCTCTTAGCTGGCATCTTCTCCATGAATCACAGTCTTCTGTGATCGTGGATATTTTCGATCCCCTGCCGATTGGAAGTGGAGCTTCCGGGTATTCTTCTGGCCTTTTGCACGCCTATGCCGGGCAGCATGCGAAAAGATCGTGGGAAGCAAGCTTAGGAATGCACGCCACCCATGATTTAATCAGCGCCGCAGCTACAGCTATTGCTAGCCCTCTTGTCCTTTCTCATGGAATTTTACGTCCCGCCGGCACCGAAGAGCAGCAGAAAGACTTTCTAAAGGCAGCCGAGAGCAATCCTGATCTTGAGTGGTGGAGTCAAGCAAAGTGTCTTGAAAAAATCCCTGAATTGACCTTTCCAAGCAAAGAGGGTGGGGGAATCTTTATCAAGACAGGGCTAACACTCCATACTAAACTCTACCTTGAGGGACTCTGGCAAGCAATTGCAAAGGCCGGCGGCCGGCATATCAAAACAGCCGTCACCTCTCTTGAACAGATTAAAAAATATGATCGCATCGTTTTTTGTTTGGGAGCGGAGACCATAAATGCTGGCAAACTCCTGGAGATCAACCTGCCAGTAAAGGCTATCAAAGGGCAGCTCTTAAAAATTAAATGGCCAGATGGCCTCCCCCCGCTTCCCTTTAGCCTTGTCGGCAAGGGATATATTGTGATGAGCCATGATAGCCATTTTTGCTATGCCGGCGCCACCTTTGAGAAAGAATTTCAAACAAAGGAACCCGATCTCAAGATTGCTCGTGAATTGATTATGAGTAAAATCCTCCCCTTTTTCCCCCCTCTTGAAAATGCTGAGATTGTGGATTGCTATGCGGGCTTACGTGCGACAACAGCAAGCCATCTGCCTCTTGTAGATACTCTTGGCAATAACCGCTGGGTATTTACAGCTCTAGGCTCAAAAGGACTTTTATGGCACAGCTTCTTAGGACAAAGGTTAGCGAGAGCCATCCTTGAAGATAATCCTGATGCTCTCCCTCCCCCCGTCCGTTTCTCCAATCCCTAAAACAAATTAAACGCAAAGACCCAAAGTCGCAAAGAAAAAATTATACAGAGAAATATATTATTATTTATTTTCTTCTTTGTGGTCTTAGCGTCTTTGCCACTTTGCGTTTAATCTCCGTTTAAGTGGACGCGGTTTTGGGTTTGTAGAGGTATTTTGGGCGGACGATGGGAGTCCCCTTACCACCGCGGGCTTCACATCTCTCATAGACAATCTGAATAGAGATCCCAACAACCCGTGAAAGGCCAAATAGCACAGTGTAATACTCAGGATAACCAAATCCCGCAGCTGTTAGCAGCGTCCCCGAAATCGCATCGACATTGGGATAGGGATTAGTGATTTTAGGATTCTCTTTAAGCACTTTAGTTCCAGCTTTTCGCAAATTTAATGCTGCTTTCACAAGAGGATTATCGGAGTAAAATTCTTCTGCCATCTTGTATTGCACAGTAGCCCGAGGGTCTTCAACACGCAATACAGCATGACCAAAGCCATAGATAAGCTCTTTATTAGCAAGTTTTTGCCGTAAGAAACCCTCGATAGCATCAGGCGAGGCCTTAGCGCCCGATTTTTTAAGAGCCTCTTTTGTAAATTCTAAGCTCTCTTGGTTTGCTTTTCCATGGCGGGGGCCTGCAAGAGCGCTCATTGCTGATGTTATGGATCCATAAAGATCTTCCAAACCGGAAGCCACAGCCTTTCCAACAAAAGTGGAGAGATTGCCCCCCCCATGGTCATAATGAAGAATATTAAAAAGGGTGAGAACTCTCTCAAGCATCTCACTTTTTCCACCAGGTAGCTGCAGCATATTGACAAAATTTTGCATATATCCAAGTTCCGGATCAGGAGGGGGAGTCTCTCCCCACCCTGCATGGGAATTGATGAGCACAGCTGTCAGATGAGGCATTTTAGCAATAAGGCTCATGCAATCTTTGCGATAATCTTCTTTGCCTTCAAGCATTCCAAGCAAAAGGATTGCAATGGGAAAGGATTTCATGGGATGTCCCTTTTTCGGAAGTGCTTTGATATGCTCAATCACCTCATTGCTTAAAGTCGCTTGGGCTTTAAGCTCTTCTGAAAACTCTTTGACTTGTGACTCTTCTCCTTTTTTACCATGCATCAAGAGAAAAATCACCTCTTCAGGGGGCCAAAAAGCGACTTGATCGATCGGATAACCTGCATAGATCAATCCTTTTATGGGATCGACAGAAGATGTCGTACAATAACCTACCGGAAAACCACGCAGTCCTGTTTCGAGGTTTTCTTCTCTTATTTCAAATAAAACTTTTTCTTTATCATTCATAGGTATTGCCTAACCATTTCTCTTTCTTCTAAGAGCTCTTTTTGGGTGACTGCGATTTTTTCAGATATAAAATAGTTCCATGGAAGATTGGGAACAATTTCATATTCCCCATCGCCGCGAGAACGGCAGGGAAAGCCAAAGATTAACCCCTTTTCAATTCCATAAGGGTTGTCATCTGAAAGAACGGCTGAGGTGAACCACTCTCCGGAAGGAGTGGGCGTAAAGAGGGCCCGCATGGCATCAACCGAGGCAGAAGCCGCAGAGGCTGCGGAGGATTTTCCCCGAGCTTTAATGACAGCCGATCCTCTTTTTTGAACAGTTTCTGTAAACTCCTCTTGGAGCCAATGCGCATCTATCACCTCTTCAAGCGACTTTTTGCCAATTAAAATATGAGTATAATCGGGAACTTGCGTTGTTGAGTGGTTTCCCCAAATGACAACTCCTTTAACTAGAGAGGGATTCACACCGGCTTTTTTGGCAAGAAGGCCTCTAGCGCGATTCTCATCAAGACGCATCAGCGCATGAAAATTCTTCCGTGGAATTGCCGGAGCATTTTCCATACAGATTAAGCAATTGGTATTACAAGGGTTGCCAACAACAAGAACTTTTACATCTTTTGAGGCAGCAAGATTTAAAGCTCTTCCCATCTCAATAAAAATTTTTCCATTCTCGCTTAAAAGATCGCTTCTCTCCATCCCAACTCCCCGAGGCTTTGCACCGACCAAAAAAGCGCAGTCGACACCCTCAAAAAGCTCCTCAGGATTTGAACCAAAATGGATCTCCTCGAGAAGTGGGAAGGCGCAATCCTCAAGCTCCATCGCAACACCCGCAAGAATCCCTTCCGCAGCAGGTAGGTCAAGCATACGAAGAGATATTTTTGTCTCTTTTCCAAATACCTCCCCAACACAGATTCGAAAAAGCAGACTATAAGCGATCTGCCCCCCGGCGCCTGTGACTGCTATTTTTTTCACCATCTTCTTCATCAATTACACCTCATTTCAATTTCCCAATTATCAACATCAAAAAATAATTCTCAAGTCCTACTTATTATAAAGATCATAAAATTCTAATTTAATCTATAAAGAAAAAGATTTAGAATTAACTATAAGAATTAATTTGTAAATAATATGAATGAATCGACCGAAGATATTGAACTAATTTCAATTTATTTGAAACATCCCGAGAGTAAGGGTGAACGCATTGGCGAAGTCTC
>JABDDZ010000043.1 GCA_013287335.1 Chlamydiota bacterium
CGATAAAGCAGTTAAATGCCTTATTCGAGATTTTCTCATCGACAAGGGGTTTTCTAAAAAAGGCATTAGGCGTTTTTTTCTCAACGCAAAGCTCTGCAATTTGATTGGAGGAGTGAATACCTTAAGAAAAGAGGGCCCAACAAAAATAAACTGCTATCTTTTACGTATTGGAGCCAAACGTCTTGCAGCTAGATGTTGCAAATACTCAACTGACCTTCTGCAAAAAGAGGAAGTTTCCCTCTGCTACGCCCTAGCCACAGCTATCCAAAAAAGAGTCTATCCTCTCGAAAAAGCACTCACCTCTTCCGAGCGTCTCTTGCCTGAAATTGATAATATCACTCTTGCAGAAGATGCTTTTCTTTTTGATATTGAACCACTTAACTTCACGCCCCCTCGGGATGAGGATGCAATAGTTGAGGAGGCAACAATCGCTTTTACCTATCCTCCCCCTTTTTCCATTGAAAATGCATCTGAAATTCTTGAAAGCTGGATAAGTCACATCGAGGCCCTCTCTGATGGAGAGCGTCTTGAGATGAGCACGCTCTTGATTGGGACTCTTCCAATTCCGGTGGTTGGAAAGCCAAATATTTGGGATTCTCTTGAGAAACAAGCAATCTTGCCTTTTTTAAGGCAGCTTGAAAAGCTCCTTAAGATAAATGCTAATCCCAAAGGGATCTTTTTCAATCAGCTTCTCCTCCTCTCTACAACTCTTGTGATTGGAGATTATCTTGTCCGGCGTCTTCCCCATTGCAAGCTTGAGGGCTTTGCCACACCTTTTCCTCTGCATGTTCTTCCCATAACAAATAAGGAGTGGCTGATTCTCCCCTCCGGAGAAGAAAATCGACGTTTCCAGATGATGGCTGATTATTTTAAAGCCATCTCAGATAAGGGGCTTACCATTTTCCCTTTCAAAAAAACAATTCCCTTAAGAACTCTTGCAACAAAATATCTGGAGAGAAAAGAAGTCTCGCCAACTTTTAAATTTGAAATGAATCATCTTCGCTTTTTAGAACAGTTTTATAGAGAAGGTGAGGGAGAACTCTCTTACAAGAGCTTTTGCAAACTTTGGATTGATGAGGATAAGAAGATCTTACCCGAAGAGATTCATATCTTATCGAACTTAGCCTGGTATTCTTATACTTTTTTTAGCCAACACTCATTCCAATGCACTCCTCCCGAATATACATTGAGATATGAAGAATATGGGGTGGATTTAAAGATTAGAAACCATTCTTCTTCCATATATAGTAGTTTGGAAATTATCCCCGCACCGGCATTTATTTTAGATACCAAACGCTTTACCTGTATCAATAACATTATGAGCCGCAATAATCCGTGGGCAATAGTGCAAGATATCTCCTCTTATAAAGAAAGTATGACCCAGCCTTTAAAAAAGGGAGAGGATTATCAAACTGATGAGGATCTCCCCGGTTTTCGCCAAGCAATGAGAGGCGCCATAGTTGACCTCATGCAAATTCCTCTGGCAATTTCTATGGTAAATAAAAATCTTCATCAATTTGAAAAAATCTATCTACGTTCCTCTTTAGAGACCGCTCTTTTTGCTTCGGGAAAGTTGCATAGCGCAATGGAAGCTTTCCCACATCTTATTGAATCTTTGCGTGATATGGTCATGAATGGGATTGAATTTTATAAGATTCAGAAGGTAGAAGATATCCAACTTTTCTTCTTTATCTATCTGGGAATTCGGATTGAGTCCTTCGCCCAGCACGATGAGAGAAGCGATAAACAGCTACGCTGCTACGAGAAAGCTTTGCAGCAATATGAAGAAAAAAACATCTATATAAAACATCTTTTCACCCTTCTTCTTTTGCGGGAAACAAAAGCCCCACCACTAGAACGCATCCTTCCTTTAGCCTTCTATCTTCGCCATAGCAGACCAAAAGAATACACCATTTCATCCTGGCTTATGGCTGAGGTTAATGGCTATCTAAAGAGCCTGGCTCCCTTGTTCGAAGAGCTGCTTAAAAGTAGAGAAACAAAAGAGAAGCTTTTCAAAGAGGTCATCAGGGTCTGTTTTAATGAGGAGATTACAGGCCGCTCCTTTGAATGCACTGGGACATTTCCCCAATTCCAGCTTGGTTCTTACCGCATCGATTGCTCAAAATTCACACTTACCTCCCTTGATGATGGAGAGCTTGCTAAAATTAAGAGCTACCCAAAGGTCTATGAGATGGTAACTAGTTATTTTCCCCAATTTGCAGATCCTAAACTATCATTTTTTTTAAAGGGTTCCTATCTCTATAGTCCCGATAAAAACTACAAATTTGATATCTCGCAAGAGGAGGAACCTCTATTTTACCGCCTTATCTCCTATCAAGGCAAAAGGGGGTGGTATCAGGCTGCCCTAAATAAGTATAGGCTATCACCAACACTTCATACGCATGGCTGTCCCTCGGAGGTATATAAACTCCTCAATTTGTGGGAGACAAACCTCTTTTTTTCTCCTGAAGCGGAAGGAAAAATCATTGTCCTGGAAAAAGAGACGGATAAATTTTTATGGGTAATCGAAACGAAAGACTCCCTTTGGGAGATCACTAAACTCGATCAAGAGGGCAATCCGACTCCATTCAAACTGCTTTCTAATACAAGAGCCAAAAAGCTTCTAGCCCTTCTTGGACATAATTTTAATCCGGTAGATTCTATACGCTGCCTTTTTGACGTTGAAAATCAGAGAATTGCCGAACTGACCTTATGCCGACATAAACTGCACTTTAAAGGTAAAATAATCAAAGGAGAATGGAGATTGGAATGCCAGCATCAAGAGCATTATGGTTTTTATATCGCTCCCTCTCAATCTATTCCTATCTTTCATAATTACGAGGGACTCCTTGTTTTAGAAAACCGGTATAATCAAATCAGACTCCTCCTTTCAGATAGTCCCCTTCACTATTCTTCAGAATCTTTATCATCCACAATTCAAGCTGATGGTGGCACCCCCTTTAAAATTCTATCTTACAACTACTTTCCCGAAGAGGAGCGAATCGAATATTCAACACCCAAAGAGGCCCTCTATCTTGTCTATCTATTTTCTAAGTACCGTGATAGAACAAGACTCTCGGGATACCTTCAAGGCCTTGAAGTATTGAAACAGGCTAAAGCGATGACACATCCTCTGGCGCCTCAAGAAATCTCCATCCTCTCTGAGATCATCAAACCCAAGGACCCTTCCCCTTCTGGATTGGTTTTTCATCTTCATATCCTCCTCTATCTCATCGCCAAATATGACCGTCTTACTAAAGAGAGATGGAAGCGTGGTTTTATAGGCGGAGTCACACAAGATTGCGATGGTGAGATTTGCATTATCTTTTTGGAAGGGTCAAAAAGCTACAATCATTATCTTCACATTATTGGCCCCCATGAAACGCAAAGCCTTCCGGAAGAGCTGCGGCTTTCAAGGGTGCAAGAACTAGAGCTTTTAACATTTCTAAAGAATTATATTACAACGTACGCAAAAGAAAAATTTCGTCTCCTGTCATCTACCCAAATCTTTTGGACTCCTCTTCTTGAGAGGCGTTATCAGCTGCTGCTAAAGGGAGCAACCTCCGCTTCTTTGACCTCAATTTCGGAGTATTCTCTTCCAAGCGATCCTGCATGGGATCTAACTGTTGAAGCTTTAAAAAAGGATTATCTTA
>JABDDZ010000044.1 GCA_013287335.1 Chlamydiota bacterium
AAATGATCTTTCCTTAAATAATTATATTTTAACTACTAGTGATCTCAATGAAAAAATCGAAGAGAAGAGCTTTCTTTTTATCTCTCTTTTTTCATGGAACGAGATGGAAAAACTGACCCGCCAATACTACGCCATCCGTTCTTTGAATGGGGCGATCCTAAAGCGGAAGCAATGCTCAGGGAAAACCAGCTTTTATCGATTAAATCTCTACTCTTATAATATTCCATTTAACCTCCTTGGAAAACTTCCTGCTCCTGAAGAGATGCAAGGAGTAATGCAAGATCTGAATGACGAGACTCTTATTCTACTTAGCTTTCAAGCTATAGCACTTCTATTAAAAAAATACCCGACTGCATCGCTCCAATCTATTCATTCTGAGCTGACTCCCCTGGAAAATGCCCTACGCATTCTACGCGCTCCCATTACTATAAAGGCTGAAGAGATAAGCGATGAGCTGCTCCATAGCAAAAACCGTATGATCGACCCCATTGATGCATTTCGGATGCATAAAAAGCGGTGGATCGCTTCTTTAAAGACCCTCCTTCTTGAAGGTCATGAAAAGGAGCTTCTCCTTATCCTCGTCGCTCTTTTGGAGAAAAGGCGTCCCGACAACAAAATCTTAAATGGAGCGGATGAATCGATCTATCTCTCTCTTCTTGCTAAAAAACTCCATCTCATTAAAAACACAAATTGCTTCCAATCGATTGATCGAACAGCAGGTGTAATGGCAGCCGATAAGGCACAGCAGGCCTTCTACCATACAACCAATGAATTTTTTCTCCCTGGCATCTCCCCTACGAAGAGAGAGGAATTTTTTAAGGTGCTTTACAGTCTCTATCTTGTCTGGGAAGAACCCGAGATCACCTCAGGTCTTTCAACTGGGTGCACAGGAGAACTCTTTTATCGCGATTCAATCAAAAAGAATTGTGAAACGCGCCGTTACCTGATGGATAGACTCCATTGGAATTAGAAGAAAAAATAGACTGGGCAATCCATGAGATAAGAGGAGAATCCCACAACAGGGCACCCTTTTTTACACTTTTTCCAGGCATTATGGAGATCAAAGTAAGAGATGGTATGCCGGCTATAGATTGTTAACATTTGATAAACCTCATTTACTCATAAGCAATTATATCAAAAAATTGTTAAATTAAAATTAAGTTAACAAAATGATTGAAAAAGCGACTTCTTGCCTCTTCGCTCCTCTGTAAGACAGGGATAAGTGGTTTTAAATAAGGGTCTTCTGGATTGAGAGAGCTAGCCGGAAATTCAGGATGAATGCCAGAAAGAAGAGCCTGCCCCTTACCGACACTGCAGTGGATAAGAGCCGGTGGTTGAGAGGGAAGGTCTGCATAGCGGGCTAAAATAGAGACATCAGGATACTTTTCTGCCTCCTCAAAGGTACATCCTCCCTTATAATAGAGAGAGAGAAGCTCCTCATCTCCCCAATCAATAAGGGCAGCAAGAGAGCCTTTTTCGCTTGTATAAGAGAACTGATCAGGACCATAAACCGGACCGGATGCGGTCCCGGGGAAAAAAGAGAGCTCCCTCTCAGCTTTAACTTCAAGAGGGCCCTCCTTCTCAAAGACTATAAGAGAAGAGGCATAATAAGCTCCGGCGCAAATCCCAATGTAGTTCCCCCCTTTTTCTACAAATTCCCGGATTCGGCGGTTAGCCTCTCCCTGAAGGAGAGTGTGATAAGGGACATCATAGCCTCCCGGAAAAATCAGAAGAGCTGCCCTCTTTTCCCACTCACTCTCTATTATCCCTTTAGCATTAACCGACTTAACAGGGAGGGAGATATTGGGATCAGCCCTAATTCCCTGCAGAGTATGGCGAAAAGAGCGGCGGCTCACCCCCTCATCCAGATAAATTAAAATCTCCTGCAAGTGATTCTTCACTCCTGATTATAGATTCTCCAACCTCCTCTAATAAGAGTTGTTGCAATAACAACTTTTATTAGATCGCCTATCAGAAAGGGAAGAATGCCCAGCCAAAGGGCCCGGATTGGACCTACAAAAAAAGCTAAATAGGCGGCGCCTGCAATGAGGGTCAGGGAACAGCTAAGAAAGAGGGCGGCAAATGTGGAGAGAAGATGATTTTTCCATCCTCTTTCAAGCAGGTATCCTGTGAAAAAGGCAGTGAGAATAAAGCCGATAAGATATCCCCCTGTAGGTCCAATAAAGTAGGCAATCCCCGAAAGCCCGCCTGCAAAGACCGGAAGGCCCAAAATCCCCTCTGTAATATAAGCGATAACAGAGAGAGCTCCCTTGCGACTCCCTAAAATTGCTCCAATAAGCAAAATAGCGAGTGGCTGCAAACTCATTGGTACAGGAGTAAACCATAGAGGAATAGCAATTTGAGCCGACAAGGCAATAAAACAGGAGCCTGCCAAAATCGCTAAAATATCAAAAAGAGTAGATAAACGGCTACTAGCCGGACGTAGAATATCTACAAAAGAATGCATTTGGCCTCCTTTAATTTTGAGAAATAAGAGATTATCCTATCCTTTTTGCGATCTTTTAAGCAATGACGTTTAAGAATAGAAAATAACTACCACAGAGACCATAGACTAGGACTTTAGGATTTTTTTATAAAATGAGAAAGTTAGTTGCGGGGGTGGAATTGATAAAAGGCCTCTTGCATTTTTGTATGGCTTAAATGGGTATAACGATCTGTTGTTGAAATACTTGAATGACCAAGCAGCTCTTGAATAACCCGCAGCTCTGCCCCATGATCAAGAAGATGGGTCGCAAAGGAGTGGCGTAAAGTATGAGGAGAAATATTTTTTTTAATCCCAGCTTGGCGCCCCCTCTCTTTAATCATTCTCCAAATGGAAATGCGATCAAGAGCTTTTCCAGTTTTCGATAAAAATAGGGAGACATTTTTACTGCTATCATACCGACATCGATAAAGATGAAGATAATTATCAATTGCCAATATCGCTCGCTTGGAAATAGGAATAACCCGCTGCTTCCCTCCTTTGCCCTCCACTTTAACAAAGTTATCATCCACATCATAAATCGATAGGGTGCAAGCTTCTGAAACTCGAATTCCTGTGGCGTAAAGGAGTTCTAAAATACCTTTATCTCTGGAACTTATAAAATCACTCCCTTTTGGCGAAGAGAGGAGGAGCTCCACCTCTTCCTGACTTAAAACCTCTGGAATCAATTGCCATAGCTTGGGGGATTCAATGCCCAATGCCGGATCTGTTACCAGACAATTTTCACGGAAAAGAAAGCTAAAAAAAACTTTCATGGCCATTAAAGCGCGGCAGAGTGTCGCAGGAGCGTAGTGTTTTTCTTTTAATAGGCCAAGATAGGAGATAATAAGATCACTTGTCACAAGCGTTGAGCAGGAGATCCCTCTTTCTCCTAAAAATTTTATTAACTGTGCAATATCAGATCTATAAGCGCTGATTGTATGAGAAGAGAGACCCTTTTCAGAATCCAAATAGGAGGTGAAAATTTGAAGATCTTCATGCAGGCTCATCGCTCACAAAAACTTGAAAGGGTTGCGGTAGCCTCTTCGGGTAAAATCAATACAGGGGCAACTTCAACCATCTCTCC
>JABDDZ010000045.1:0-1136 GCA_013287335.1 Chlamydiota bacterium
TATCAGGCAAAAGCCTTTTTAAGCTTCACCTATGTTCTTTGGGCTACCGAAGATACCCATCCAGAAAAGCAGCTCAAGTTTTTAAAGACAAGCACAGAACTTGCTCTCGAAGTGATTGAAAAGTGCGATGTTCCTACAACAATAGAATTAGCTCAATCCGTTCTTGAATGGGAGAGGCAACTAGCGCTTAAAACGAGCCCCATGCAATAGAAAAAAGTATTTTTCGTTGCATTCAAAATTTTTAAACTAAAGGGATTTTAACGATGTCTAATGAACCGATTAGCAATCCGCCCATACCTCGGACTGATCCTGCATCTCCTGTTTCTCCTGGAAAGCCCGGTGTTGGATCGGGTGAAGAAGCTCAGGAGCCAAAGCCCTTTTCTCTACCGCCTCAGCCTCTTTCAGCGCAACAGGCAGGGAATCTCACCGAAAGCAGCAAGCCTACCCCCATGGAGGCAATAAGGGACGGCGCCGGACAAAAAAATACCCTTGAAAATACGCAGAATGCGGGTAAGGAGCTTGTCAAAAAAATTCAGTTGACCAAAGAGCTCTACGCTGATCAGTCAAGAACCGGAGCTCTTACCCAGGATCATTTGAATGCAATGGGGCAGGTAGTCGAGCGGATGTCCGGCGATATGACCAAGGTGGCTAAGCATTCCGAACAGAGCTATGAAGCCCCTGTGAAAAAGAAGGGAGATTCTGTTTTAAAATATGTTGTCGACTATTTAGACCATAGTCAGGGAACAGCCGAAAAAGCGCTTACTTTTCTCTCTAAGAATCAAAATCCTAACATGGCTCAAATGTTCTCTTTGCAATACTCCATGCAACGCGCCTCGCAAAAAGTTGAACTTTTAGCAAGTGTCATCGGTTCCTCCGTTTCGGGGATTAAAACATTGATGAGCACCCAGCTAGGATAGATAAACCACAGAGAAAATAAATACCATCAAAAAATTAATAACAGGATAGGCAGGATGAGCAGGATAATATTTTCTAAATCAAAGATTTGGGGTAAAATATTCATCCTGCCCATCCTGCCCATCCTGCCCATCCTGCCCATCCTGCCCATCCTGCCCATCCTGTTATACTTTAGATCTATGATTTTAACAGTCCTAAAGTCGAGTCTGTGGTCTCTGGGG
>JABDDZ010000045.1:1146-2779 GCA_013287335.1 Chlamydiota bacterium
GTTGTGATTAATTAGCGTTAGGATATATGGATCAAAAACCTACAGACCTTGAAAAACTCATAGCCGGATTAGAAGAGGCCACGATCACAACAGTGACAGGGCGCATCACTGAAGTGGTTGGAATGCTCATCCGCGCAGTTGTACCCCAAGTCCAGATTGGCGAGATCTGTCTAGTCAAACGCGAGGGTCCTCCGCTTCTTACTGAAGTTGTTGGTTTTACACAAGATGAAGTCTTCCTCTCCCCTTTGGGAGAGATGCGAGGGGTGGGACCCTCCTCAGAAGTTGTCCGTACCTATCTTCCCCTTCATGTCAAAGTAGGCCCCGAGCTTCTTGGAAGAGTATTAAATGGCCTGGGAGAACCCCTGGATGTCGATTCCAAGGGCCCTCTTAACTGCAAAGTGAGTTATCCCATCTTCCGTGCCCCTCCTGATCCTTTAACGCGAAAGAGGATTCTCGAACCCATTTCCGTGGGCGTGCGTTGTATTGATGGCCTCCTGACTTGCGGACGCGGTCAGAGGGTGGGCATTTTTGCAGGTGCGGGCTATGGAAAGTCGACCCTTCTTGGAATGATTGCCAGAAATTCAGATGCCGATATCAATGTCATAAGCCTTATTGGAGAGAGGGGGCGTGAAGTCCGAGAATTTATTGAGCAAGACATAGGTGTAGAGGGTCTAAAACGTTCTGTTATCATTGTCTCCACCTCTGACCAGGCATCGCAACTCAGATTGAATGCAGCCTATGTGGGGACAGCCATCGCAGAGTATTTTAGAGACCAGGGGAAGAATGTCATTTTAATGATGGATTCTGTGACCCGTTTTGCAAGAGCGCTTAGAGAGGTGGGTCTAGCTGCTGGCGAGCCTCCTGCGCGAGCGGGGTATACTCCCTCTGTCTTTGCAACACTGCCAAGGCTTCTTGAGCGTTCTGGAAACTCTGATGTCGGATCGATCACAGCCTTTTACACAATCCTTGTTGCCGGTGACGATCTCAATGAGCCCGTGGCAGATGAGGTTCGATCCATTCTTGATGGGCATATTGTCCTCTCTCAACTATTGGCTCAGAGCTACCACTATCCAGCCATTGATGTTTTAGCCTCTATCAGCCGCCTTTTCCCAACAATCACCAAAGAAGAGCAGCAGCGGCTTGTTGCGAAAGCACGGGAGGTGCTTGCCAATTACAGAAAGAATGAAATGCTTATCCGCATTGGCGAATATAAACGGGGATCAGACAAGGATGCCGACTATTCCATTGATCATATCGACAAGCTAAACCGCTTTTTGAAACAGAGCATCGATGAGAAATCTACTTATGAAGAGACTCTGAAACAGCTTAAAGCTCTTTTTAGGTAGTCTATTCTATGGCAAAAGATGAGCCTCAATATCCTTTAGAACAGGTCCTAGGGGTGAAACAGGATCGTGTTAAAAGAGCTGAAAGGGTTGTCCAAGAGAGAAAAAAAGCTCTTGAAGTGGAAGAGGAGAAGCTAAAAAAAGTCGAAGAAGAGAGAAATAAGGTTTTAACCCACCATAATGATAAACTCTTTCAGCTTCGCTCTACGCTTGACAAGGGGACAACGAGTCCTGAAATCCAACAGATGAAAGCTTATCTCAAGGTTGTGAAAGAAAACCTCAAAAAGGAA
>JABDDZ010000046.1 GCA_013287335.1 Chlamydiota bacterium
ATATAATTATTGATATGTCATACTAAAGGAAACTTGCACATAAGGTTGTTTTATGCCATTTCGTCAGTCAAATCAAAAAACCGAAGAGGATATGTTTCGCCATTATCGAGCAAACAATGTTTTGAAGGGTTTAGCAGCAACACCTTATGATCTTACAAAAGAGGAAAATTTATCAGAGGCGCGCATTGAGAAGTATTGCGCCCAAGCAGGTGATTTCAAACTTCTCTTTGCAACAGAGAGGGTCAATGATGATGTACTCTTTGCATTAAAAGAACTTGCCCATGAGGCCCATCTTATTGAGAAGATGGAGGCGATGCAAAGAGGAGATGTCATCAATAAAATTATCGGATATGAGAGTGAAAACCGGAGGGTTCTCCATACTGCAATGCGAGACCTATTCATGCACCAAAATCCGGCAGAAGCAGCAAGTGAAGCGGCAAAAGCGGCAAAAAAAGAATGCGATAAACTAAAAAATTTTTTAAATAAAGTTGATGGAAAAGGCACTTTTACAGATATCATCCAGATAGGGATCGGGGGCTCTGATTTAGGTCCGCGCGCCCTTTATATTGCACTCAAAGCCTATCAAAAGCCCGATCGCAATGCCCACTTTATCTCTAATGTCGATCCAGATGATGCCGTTCGAGTTCTCAAAAGAGTTGATCTTAAAAAAACCCTTGTTGTCGTTGTCTCCAAATCGGGAACGACACTTGAAACGCTGACCAATGAGGAGTTTGTCCGCTCCAAATACAAAGAGGCCGGCCTTAAACCAGAGATGCATTTTATTGCCGTCACGGGAGAAGGAAGTCCTATGGACAATCCCGATAAATACTTAGCCTCTTTCTACATTTGGGACTATATTGGAGGACGCTACTCTGCTACCTCTATGGTGGGCGGAGTCACCCTCTCCTTTGCTTTAGGCTTTGATGAGTACATGAATATCTTAAAAGGGGCCCATGAAATGGATAGATTAGCCCTTGAAAAAGATTTCAGTCGCAACTTGCCCCTTATTAGCGCCATGCTAGGCATTTGGAATAGGAACTTCCTCCATTACACAACACTTGCTGTCCTCCCCTACTCTCAAGCTCTCTTGCGCTTTCCTGCCCACTTGCAGCAGTGTGATATGGAATCTAACGGCAAGCGAATCGATAAGTTGGGAAATTCTGTGGATTTCGATACTGGCCCTATCCTTTGGGGAGAGCCAGGAACTAATGGACAGCACTCTTTCTATCAATGTATTCATCAGGGAACAAACATTGTACCTATTGAATTTATTGGCTTTAGAGAAAATCAGTATAGCGAAGACATCAATGTCAAAGGGACGACATCCCAAGAAAAATTGTTAGCCAACCTCTTTGCACAAGCAATTGCTCTTGCCACAGGACAAAAAAATGATAATCCTAATAAGGTTTTCCCAGGCAATCGCCCCAGCAGCATTCTTCTTGCTAAAAAGCTCGATCCTTATACGATGGGCGCTCTTTTGGCCTACTATGAGCATAAAATTGCCTTTCAGGGCTTTTGCTGGAATATCAACTCCTTTGACCAGGAGGGTGTTCAACTTGGCAAGGTGCTGGCAAACAAGATCCTTGACCATATTGGAGCGCGTAGGCAGGGGAAGAAGCCGGATAAATTTCCTCAAGCTGAAGCGATGCTCCGTCATCTTGATTCTTTATAGCTGCGTAGAAATTCATCGAAGGAGAGGACGTTTGGAAAATCCCATTCATTTTCTCCCATTGAAATAACTACCCCTCCCGCAGCACAAAAGCCTAAAAGTTTTCGATATCCCTGACGAGAGAGAAAGGCTGGAAAGGTGATGAAATAATCGATTCCCTCCCAGGAGGTGGTGATTTTATGCTGGGGCACAATTAAAAAAGAGATCTGACGCTCTTCTAAAATCTCTAAAGCCTCATCGAAAAGAGGAGTGGGAAGGCTAGGAAGAACCATCGCTACACGGAGGGGCTTTACTGGAAGCAAAGGGGTGGGAATAGAGCAAAGGTTGCCAAGAGGCGAAAGACTCCTCCCCCAACCGAGACAAGGCAAAGCGTAAGGGAAGCGATCGACTCCCCTTCCTTTTAGTATCAATTGAAAATGTTCTAAATCTTCGCTGCAAAGAGTTTTAAAAACATCAAAAAGAGGGATAACTCCACTATCTTCGTAAGCTAAAAAAAGAGAAGAAGAATCAGGGAAAAAAGCATTGATTGCCCTAAGCATCTCAAAGGGGATAGCATTCTCATTTACACGCATGAGGAGCACGCCGATTGTTTGTGAAATGTGAGGAGTTAAAATTGTATCGATAAAGTAAGTAAGAGAAAACTCAACCGTTTTATAAATAAGTTCATCAAAAAAGATCTCTTCTCTTAGCCCAAAATCTAGCTCCCAAAGAATTACAAATCCTTTTTCAATAAGCGCTTCGGCTCTTTTTTTTTGATCTGTCCAATCAAGAGAGCTTTTTGGATCCGCCTTAAGAGTGATGCAAACACTATTAAATGTGGGATCGGGGATGCCCTCTCCGTCATAAATCAGAAAGGAAGAGGATTGTTTAGGAAGTCCGGATTTTATTGGTGTGCAATCGAGCATGGCTGCCTTTTAAATTGAGCGTAATGAATGACTCTTCCCTCCTCTCTCCAAACCTTATCGAAATGAGAAGAGCCATAGTTTTCAAGTTCAGTCATATAATGAGGCTCTTCAAATTCAGGAATAAAATCTGAATGCCCCTTAAAAAGAAGAAGCGTTGCCTGGAGATAGAGCATATCATCTGTCACAAAAGTTACTA
>JABDDZ010000047.1 GCA_013287335.1 Chlamydiota bacterium
CTAAAAACAGGGGATTCTTCAGAACGGCATACCGCAAAAAAATTATTAATACCAAACATAAGTAATAGACCTCTTTTAAAGTTTTTACTAGTATACCAGATGGATATTAATACCCGATTAAGAAAGCTCTTCCCCCATTTCTTAATCTCACGTTAATACTCAACTATTAAAATAGTTATAGTTAAATATTTTATGTAGGAAATATGAATCTTAGGAGTCCTTCTGTAGATTCTCATGCTCAGCCGCGTATTTGCAGGCTCTCTTTAAAAGAAACATGCATCATCACGATCATTGCACTACCGGCTATTCTACTGGTTGTTGCCGGACTTCTTGCTGTTCTCGCAGCCCTACCAAATGGAGGTCTACTTGGGCTTGGCACAATAAGTCAGATCGGATGGCCTATTATCTTGGGCGGCTCACTGACTGCAGGCTGTGGCTTACTTATTACCCTGGGGCTAATTGTTACAACGTGCTATTTGTATTATCGATCACCAAAAAAGCCCAATGCTTCCCTTCCCGCTGAAATAGATGCGAAGGATAAGCAACCCGTCCCTACTCCATATATTCCTCCCGAGCAATCTCTTGTGACGCCTCCACAGCCAAAAAGCAGCCCTATTGAGAGAGGGGCTCAAAGCTCTCTTCAATGGAAACTTCCCTTTTATTTTCCCCAATACTTACTTCCTCGTGTAAATGGCTACCTTGAGAAAAACAATATAGACTGTGATGCACGAATAGAAAATATTTACGGAAAGAATGTAGCTCCTGAGATAAAACTCCCTCTCTATGCAAAAGATGATGAAGTCATTATCCGCTCTCTTGAAAATCAATTGTTCCTTATCTTTCATGCAGACGCCGATATCTTATCTCTCTCTCTTGACAAAGTGGGTCAATTTAAGGAAACAGAACTCGATATCCTCTACTATAGACTCCTGCTTATAGATAGAAAACCCCATCAAAAAAGTAGGTCCATAGGGTCACTCGGTGCATGGAGATCTAATACAGTTACGGATGATCTTCCCATAATATGTTATGGCATGTTGAAAGCTGAAGCAATAGAAGAAAGGCTTCAGAAAAATCAAGGAGACATATCCCTTTTATTACCCACGCAACCCAAAAGCGCTGCAGAATATACACGCGAGCGAATGGCAGCTCTTTCCGAAGAGACCCTTATGCCTCTTCTTATTCATTTTTCAGACGAGCAACTGCGTTTGCTACCGACTCACTACTTTGCCTCAGAGGCGTTCCCCTGGGCTGCCATAATTAACTCTTCGACTGAAAATCGATTACACTCCTTATTGGAAACTAGATATGACGGCAATTCCATAAAAAGAAATAGAACTAAAGAGATCCTAGCTGTACTGCACAGCAGGGACACAATCGAACTTCTCGCACCTCATTTAAAAGCCGATCATTTACCTCTTTTCCAAGAGAAAGTTCTCGAAAAGGATTGGTTCCCATGGAAAATATTCATTGGGAAAAGAGGTATCGGCGCCGCAATGCATTACATGTCTCTTAAAGTTCTCTTATTGGAGCATATTCCTTGGAAAATGCTTGTCGAGAGAAAAGATGGAAAGAAAGAGGTTCAAGCATTACTAAAGCTCGATAGTTACGATCACGGAACAACAAAAACAATTTTACCGGCTTTGAGTATACAGGCAATAAGAGATCTCGCCATTCACATGACAGCGGAGCACTTGCCTCTTTTTAGGAACAAACTCAAGGAAATAGCGTTCCCGTGGGAGGAATTCTTTAAAAAACCAGAGATTGGCGCCAAGCTATACAACCTATCGCCTGATGTTCTCTTGTTAGATCATATTCCCTGGAAACAACTTGCAATGAGAGAGGATGGAAAGTCGCAGGTTCAAGCATTTTTATACCTAGGTCATAGGAGCTATCAAGAAAATACAGAAAAGATTTTACCGGCTTTGAGTATACAGGCAATAAGAGATCTCGCTCCTTGCTTAACAGCCGACTACCTGCCTCTTTTCAGGATAAATAAACTCAAAGAAAAAGGGTTCCCTTGGGAGCTATTCTTTGAAATGGAAAAAATTGCTCAAATGATGCGAAACAGTTACGTTATTCCAGCTCTTCATGGAGAGCACTTTCCCTGGACTAAGCTTCCGACTCCCCTTGAATGGCCGCTGGCACCTGTTTTATTTTCTCGCCATAAGGATGCAAAAGCTACTACAGAAAGCATTCTGCATGGCTTAACTATTCCTACTATTGAGCTACTATTCGAGCGTAAAATACTTACTAGAGAACAACATATGGAGTTATTGAATTTAGCGCAAAGAGCACATATGGAAAAGATACTTGGGACTTCAACTAAATAAGATTTTCGTCCATTCTTAATCATATGCTAATACTTAATAGTTAAAATTAGTTATAATATTTTTTAATGTTGAAAAGATGAGCCTAAAAAAGACTTCCTCTTTAGATCCCCCCAAACAGCTGAATATTTGTGGATTGCCTTTGAAGCAAACCTGCATTATTACACTCATTGCACTTCCGGCCATTGCGCTAATTGTTGCTGGGATTTTAACTATTCTCGCCGCCCTCCCAAATGGGGGTTTACTTGGCCTTGGCATAATGAGTCAGATTGGATGGCCTATCATTCTTGGCGGTGGAGTAGCTACAGGGAGCGGCATGCTTATTATCCTGGGGCTCATTGTGACAACCTGCTATTTGTATTGTCGATCAACAAAAACATTAGATGTTCCCCTTCTTCCAGAAAAAGATAC
>JABDDZ010000048.1 GCA_013287335.1 Chlamydiota bacterium
CTCACCCATTGGAAGGCTGGGCTTTTGGGCGGCGCTATCACTCAAGATTGGGCTGTTACATATCTTGGTGTTTCCGCAGTGCCCACAAATCCTCTCTTTCCTAATAGCGCTTACGCAGATATCAGATGGAATTTTCAGGGAGGAGGATTAGAAGCCGGAGCTGACTTCGATTGGAATTTAGGCTGCGGGATAGGAATTTATGGAGAGGTAAAAGGGGCTCTTCTCTATGGAAGATATAAAAATCACTTCACACAAAATCTATTTAATGGCGCCACCCTTCTCTACTCAGAAATTGACTATCATAGGAAAGAGAGTCGTTTCATAGAAACCGTACAGCTCTCAGTTGGGCCTAGTTTTTCAACAGGGATTTGCGGTATGAATATTAATGTCTATGCTCTTTGGGAATTAAATGGCCTGTTTAATTTGCATGAGTTCTACTTATCAATTCCTGGAGCAAGCCCAACAGCTGGTAGAGACTTGCGTTATAATGAGGGATTTATTGGTATGCAGGGTCTGACTCTCGGTGTAGATCTGACCTTTTAGGGAAGGGCATTTGTCATTCCAAATGTAATGTGGAAATCATGGTTCCCACCCTCTTTGGGGGTCAATCCATATTTTGATCGCAAGCCGGCAAGTTCAGGGCAGGAGACACCAAGAAAAGATACGGTAGACCCTGTGGCAGTCGTAAGACGGTCATGGTAGGAAATAGTAAATTTTACACTCTTTCCTATCTCGCTCATGGGGATGTTTGCCGGAAGCCCACCTGCGTGAATGATAGTGATATGCGCCCCATGGCCCCCTTTGCCAAAATAAGGGGGAATAGAGCCGCTATCTGCAAAAAGAGCATTTAAATCATAAATGTATTCATCCTTGACCTTTACATAGACAAAACCTCGTTGATCACGGCAGATGATGCCCTCCACGACAGGATTCTTCATCCATTTCCATTTTAGCACCTTCATCTGCGGAATCATCTGATTAACAGTTAGAATAGCAAAGGCTACATGGCATATTCCCTCTATCACATGACCTTTTGAAAATTCCTCAATCGCTTTACCGGAGCTAGCAATAACCTGAATAGACATAAGGGTTATTAAAATTTCAATATGTCCCGAATAAAGAAATGAAACAAAAAGAATGGTTGTAATAATTTGCGTGGAATTTTCAACAAGACTTTTTACATTATCACTATGAACCGCTCTAACTATTTCCACGAGATTTGAAATGAGATCATCAGCTCCCAGAGCTACAAAGGAGAAGGAGGGGTTGAGATAAGGGGTTGCAAGAGCTGTGACGACAAGAGCTAGGGCTGTCAGGCTTAATGCAAGCTGGATTGAACGGATTCCTACTTCAATATATTTTCCCGTTTTAATCGCTGCCATGATCTCTTGGATATGATTGATATTTCTACAGATTCCCATTCCTAAAGAGAGGGGTGTTCTAAGGGCAGAGATAAAACTCAATAATGGCAGCACAGCTGCGCAAATCCGCTTGGCCTGGTCCTCATTCCCGTTATTTGTTGACCTCGGAACATCGTTAGCATATTGACGATAATAAATGGGAGGATTTGAGATCATAATAACAAAAATAAAACAAAATAGATGTAATTCTATTATGTAACTAATATTAATTCAATGATTAAAATAAGCATTATTAACATTATTAATTTCATCTAGTCTATAAGGTTTTTTTACATGGCTCTTTGTTATTCTTTCTTTTGAAAAATCGCATCTAATTGTAGAATCGGAAAAAACAACAACATTGGATTCCTATGAAAAAATGCTTCACATCCTTTATTACCTCAACTGAACTGCCGCTCCTTGTCGAGCCCTGCCAAAAAGGAATTTCTAAAGAGGGATTTTGGGAGCTCTTAAGAGAAAATGCTCCTCTTATCAGATCGCACCTTTTAAAATATGGGGGCATTCTATTTCGTGGATTTCCGCTTGTTAATGCCGAGGACTTTGCATCCACTGTTGAAACCCTCGCTTTGGGGGAATTTGTAGATTATATAGGGGGGGATAGTCCTCGCATTAAAGTGTTAAAGGGGGTTTATACCTCAACAGAGGCGCCTCCCTCTTTTAAAATTCCTCTACACAATGAGCTGAGCTTTGTGAAATACTTTCCGGGTCATATTTACTTCTTTTGTGAGAAGCCCTCACCCACTGGAGGTGCAACCATTTTAGGAAATGCAAGAAAAATTTACGATTCAGTGGATGAAAGTGTGCGAGAAAAATTTACCGAAAAGGGGTTAAAATATATTTCTAATTACTACTGCAAAAGTAAACTCGTCGATTTTATCAACTCCCTTGGAAAAGCGCATAAAAGATGGAGAGATGTTTTTGAAACGGACTATAAAAAAGAAGTGGAAGAGAAGTGTCTAAGTAATGAGTTTGCCTACTTTTGGCATAAAAATGATTGGTTGGAGATTAGTCAAATCCGTCCCGCTGTCATGCAGCATAAGGAAACAAAAGAAAATATCTGGTTTAACCAGGCTCAACTCTATGATTTTAACCCCCGTCTCATGGGCTGGGGAAAGTATTTAGGTGCAAAGCTAGCATATTTCCGTTCTTATACAAAGTTGCATCAAGTCTACTTTGCAGATGGAACGCCTATTCCGAGAAAAGATCTCTATCATATTCATGATATTCTCGATCAA
>JABDDZ010000049.1 GCA_013287335.1 Chlamydiota bacterium
TTAGAAAAACATCTTGGAAAAGATTCAAGGGCCTTTCACAATAAATATGGAGATTTGATCATAGAATCAAAGGATGGTATGAAACAATTTAGGATGGATTTGAACCATCCATCTCCTCATAAGAATCCTCATTCTCATATAATAAATTTCTCTAGAAATAATCATAAAAAAGAAGAACTGTTTAACAAGCGGATATACCCAATCGATGTCATACCAGAATGAATCTATAGAAGAACAATTTAGCTTAGTCCAAGAATGCACTGACGAATATTATATTGAAGATCAAGATGGTAAAATAAAGATTAATATTTTACTCCCAAAGAGATTTAAAAATTTATGGATTCATAAGCTTTCGGAATTAAAGACAACCATGAAAGAAATAGAAGAATATGAGCAATGATGAAAAAAGATAGATTCGAAAAGTTCAACATAATTCATATTAAATATTTTTTACCTTTTAGTTTCCCGGAATTCGTCAAAAAAAACGGGCTTCTACTACTTTGGCAGACGCTACTATAGCCCTGAACTTGGCCGGTGGATCTCTCCTGATCCCCAGGGCTTTTCTGATGGACCCAATCTCTATGCCTATCTGCATAATAACCCTTTAATGGGTGTTGACCTCTATGGACTTTGGAATAAACAGGATTCCTTTGGGAGAAACTCTCGAAGGGCATTTATTTCAAGTATTGGTTCAGCTGTAGAATTTGGCTTTCCAATCACCAGTGAATTTAATAGACAGCGTGGCCATTGTTCTAACTGGAATTATGCTCTTCTTGCCGGAGGAGCAGCTTTTGAGATTATAACAACTTTTCTTCCTCCTGCCACAGCAGTCTCCCTCGGTGCAAGAGGGGCCTATGCTGTCACAAAAACGATGCTCAGACGGCAAGCCGTAAAGCAAGCTAGCAATCTTGCCCTAAAAGGAGAAATGCTCCATGCTACCATGCAAGCAGAGAAAGTTGCCGAAAGACTTTTAAGACCCCGAACCGATCCGCTTGTTAATAAGCTTCCAACTATTGCAAATCGAGGAGAGACAAAATCAGTTCAGAAAAGGATTGATGATATTCCCAAGATGTTAGAAAAATATCTCGGGCAAGATTCAAGGGCTTTTCATAATAAATATGGGGATTTGATCTTAGAGTCAAAGGATGGCATGAAACAATTTAGGATGGATTTAAACCATCCACATCCTCATATGAATCAACCTCATTCCCATTTAATTGAGTTTGAAAGGATTAGAGAAAGAAAATATAAAAAATTTGATCTTAGAATATTTCCAGAAGATGTGATCCAAAAATGAAAAAAGACAATTATAAAAAAATAAATTTTAAAATGATTGGTGAGGCTTCCACATCTTTTAAGATAAATGACTTGGGGGATAGTAAATTTGTAATTGAAATTCAAGGAGAAAAAAAGTTTAAAAATGCTTGGATTGTAAAGATAAACGAATTAGAAACCAACCTTGAAGAAATTGAATATTATAATCAATCAATAGAAGATAAAAAAATTGGATTATAATACCATTACTCTTCAAGTTTCGCTGTTCTCTCTTAGGAAATTCATTAAGACTTGCATGGGAGATGGACTTTGGAAGAAACTCTCGAAGGGCATTTATTTCAGGTTTCAGTTCGGCTGTAGAATTTGGTTTTCCAATCACCAGTGAATTTAATAGGCAACGCGGCCATTGTTCTAACTGGAATTATGCTCTTCTTGCCGGAGGAGCAGCTTTTGAGATTATAACAACTTTTCTTCCTCCTGCCACAGCAGTCTCCCTCGGTGCAAGAGGCGCCTATGCAGTCACAAAAACGATGCTAAGACGCCAAGCCGTAAAGCAAGCTAGCAATCTTGCCCTAAAAGGAGAAATGCTCCATGTTACCATGCAAGCAGAGAAAGTTGCCGAAAGACTTTTAAGACCCAGAACCGACCCTCTTCTCAACAGACTTCCCACCGCAGCAAACGGGAGAGTGGCAAAAATTGAAAGCATGTCCGATCTTCTGATTAGAGAAACGCAACGACTTTCGGCTCTCTCGCCTACGCAGAAATAAGCGCAATAGAAGATTAGTAATGTGGATCCTCCTTTTATATTAGAACGAGAAACGGGGAAAGGTCCCGGAGCTACTCCAATTGTCCCTAGAAAACCTGAACCATGGGAATTGCCATATGGCTATGAATGACATATCTAATGAACTATTAAAATTTTGTCAGAAGCACTTTGGTTATCGTTCAAATTTTTCTGTGAATGATTACCTCCATGCTTTTGGTAAAGAAAGTGATGCCCTTTTGTATTCGGCTTTATTTTTTCCTGATTTGATTGAAATAGAGCATCGTATATTTTTAAAAAGGAATATAAATGATGAAGATGAAGTTAGGAAAAAGATAATTAATTGCAAAAAAAACCCAAAAAGCGTTTCAGCAATTGAAGCCAATTTCAATTTTATTGAAGTTGGATATCTTTTTGATTGTCATGGACGGAATATCTCAGATGAAGAAGAAGTACTATTGACTAAGAAAATTAAAGTTGGGTGGGAGGGATGGCTGACATTCAAATATCCATATCGTAAATTTGTTGTAAAGATTTTAGCTCCAGAGGAAA
>JABDDZ010000050.1 GCA_013287335.1 Chlamydiota bacterium
CGCCTCTTGCATTGTTTTTGGTACCAATGAGGATTTAGGGAAGGGCGTCGTAGAGGAGTTTTCACCCCTTTGTGAAGAAAGCCAGAAAATCAGCTTTTGCCGGGTTGATGTAGCAAATTATAAAGAGGTAGAAAGCGCTTCTCAAAAGATCTTAGAAGAATTCGGCTCTCTTGACATCCTGGTCAATAATGCCGGGATCACTAAAGACAACCTTCTTATGAGAATCACAGAGGAGGATTGGGATAAGGTCATTAATACCAATCTGAAGTCGGTTTATAATACTTGCCGCTCTGTTATCCGCTCTATGATGAAGGCAAGGGGAGGCAGGATTATCAATATCTCCTCTGTTGTGGGGTTAATGGGGAATGCAGGCCAAACAAACTATGCAGCTTCAAAATCGGGCATGATAGGTTTTACAAAATCTCTTGCAAAGGAAATGGGTTCAAGAAACATTTGCGTGAATTGCATTGCTCCGGGCTTTATCAGATCACAGATGACAGACGAGCTTGATGAAAATTTAAAAAAGGATTACCTGAAACAGATCCCTCTGCAGCGTTTTGGAGAGGCTGAGGAGATAGCAAATGCAGCTCTTTTTTTAGCTAGCCCTCTCGCAGGCTATATTACCGGGCAGGTCATTACGGTCGATGGTGGAATGGTGATGTTTTGATCTTGCTAAAAACAATTTCCCTTGTTTATACTTTCCTTTATTGTTTGAAAACGTTTTAAGGTGATGCTATGACTAAGCAAAATGAGGAAGCTACTATGTCTCTTGAGCAAGAAGTAATTGATATTGTTGTTGAACAGTTGGGTGTTGACCGAGAGGATGTAACTCCTGAGAAGTCCTTTGTTGAAGATCTCAATGCAGATAGTCTAGATCTTACAGAACTTATCATGACTTTCGAAGAGAAATTCGGCTTTGAAATCTCAGAAGAAGAAGCTGAAAAACTCAAAACTGTTGGTGATGTTATTCGCTACATCGACCAGAAAAAACAGGACCAACAAAAATAAAACATTCCTTTGGAGTGCGGTGACTTGTCACCGCACTCCAAATAACTTAAATTTCTATTAGCCTTTAAGCCAACCACTGAAAGAATCCCAATAAGAGGGGGTTGGTGCGCTTGCCAGGTCAAAACAATCGATAGATTCATCCCTTTTTGCTACGAAGAATTTAAAGTTACTAAGTGCTATCGATTGGATTTTCAAATCTGCATATGCCACGTGGAAGGGTAAGTAAGTGCTTAAGCTTGTATACTCACTTATCTGTCGCCTTAGTGTTAAATAATCATGGTCATAGAGGGCTTTATCTGATCGCCTGATATCATAGACAAGAAATCTATGCTCGCTAAAACAGGCAACTAAGGGAGGTTCACATGCAATCCCAGAGGGAGATACGCTTGTTACAGGACAGTGAGCAAAAGGAGTTTCAAGATTGCAGATCAGTTCAGAATTTTTTGCATCGAGAAGAGAAATGACATTTTTATTAGAAAATAAGAGATATCCAGGATCAACAACATGAAAATTTTCAATATCAGCAGAGAATTTACGTGTATAATTTAGAAGAGATAACTTTGACCCTTCCAAATCGACTCTAAAGAAAGGGGTATCGCTTTCAAAGAAGCGGTTTCTCTTTTGCAAACAATAAATTCCTCCTATATTCGATGCTTGAACTGTTGGAGAAAAGTAGCCTAAGGGCAGTTGGGAATCGAAAATGCGCGTTAGACCTTCCTTGGCAGTATCCCACGAGTATAGTGTTACAGTAGAAGAGTCAGGTTTCTGGAGGAGCAGGGAATCTTGATACCAAAAGGCAGATAGTTCAGGCTTATTGATTTTAAGATCAGCCAATTTATCTCCAGTTTCTGTAGAAAAAAGTGTAATCGTTGAACCGGTTATTGTGTATGAATCCTCCTCCTCAAACTGATATTGCATCAAAGCAACCGCTGTATCATGCCAAAATGCCTTTCTCCATGCAGTGACCTTCTTGTCAAGGCTGACCAGCTGGGGCTTTCCAAGTGAATGAAGATCGACCTTCCAAAATTTATTTACAATATATGGAGCTACTCGCAGCTCTCTTCCATTGGAGTGTAAATAACAAGGCTTGGTCCCATGGATTGTAGCCAGCTGGCTCACATTTCCCAGATGCTCTGTAGGATCCTTCGGAGCTTCAATATCCATTCCTTCTGACACATAGGCAACTCGTTGCGTTTCAGTTGAGGAAGCTAACATTGTTTCACCTTACATTAAGAACGAATGCAAATTTTAATGAAGCTATCAATAAGAGTCAATTTGCTTCTTGCCATTTCTGACAAAATGGAGGGAGTTTTCTATAAAAAAGGAGTCTCCTGTCTTAAGGCCGGGGGTGTTGCGAATAAGATGTATCTTATTACAGAGGGAAAAGTTGTTATAAAAAATAGCGCAAGCGACCTTCAGACTGAAATTGGAACAGGAGATTTTTTTGGAGATGAGTCAATATTTAATGAAAGGCCAAGAGCCTATGAGGCTGTCTGTATGACAG